>CAZSNW010000018.1:0-20209 GCA_964608245.1 uncultured Micromonosporaceae bacterium | reverse complement strand
CGGCGTAGGACGCGGCCTCGTCGCGATTGCCCAGGATCTTCTTGATCAGCTGGTACACCGCTTCGTACGCCTGCCTGCTCACGTCAATGGCCATTGCCCCTGCTCCTCCAACGGACCGGACCTGTCGCCAGGCAGCGTGGCGGTGCGCCACGGCGGTGACATGGGGGAGGGTTGCCTAAGTTTCTTCGTGATCTACCTACATATCGGCGCTAGCCGCGGCGACGCGGTGACAGTGTCGGAAAGCCGACTCGAAGATGACCGGTCCGGAGCTGCGCAAGCGACCGTCGGGACGACCGGCAGCACGCCCCGTCGCCCGTAGCATCACGGCATGGACCTGCTGGAGCGCGAGTCAGCACTGACCGTGTTGGACGGTCTGCTGGCGGACGCCGCGTCCGGCGCCGGCCACATGCTGGTGGTGGCGGGCGAGGCCGGCGTGGGGAAGACCGCGCTCCTGCGGGCCTTCTGCGCCAGGGTCGGCCAGACCGCCGTCTGGTGGGGGTCCTGCGACCCGCGGTACGAGGCGGTGCCGCTCGACCCGCTCTACGACATCCTGCGCACCGGCGGCGCCGAACTCGCCCACCTGGGTCCCGACCGGCCGCGGACGGAGCTGTTCAGCGGACTGCTGCACGTGCTGGCCAGCCGCAGCCGCCCGGTCGTCGTGGTGACCGAGGACCTCCAGTGGGCCGACGAGGCGACCCTCGAACTGCTCGTCTACCTCGGCCGCCGGATCGTCGACACCCGTTGCCTGCTGGTCGGCACCTACCGCGACGACGAGTTGGGTGTCGACCATCCGCTACGGACCGTGCTCGGCCGGCTAGCCGGCGTCGCCGGGGTCGGTCGGCTGCGGCTGTCCCCGCTGTCGGAGCGTGCCACCGCCGCCCTCGCCGTCGGCCACCCGCTCGGCGCCGCGGAGATCCACCGGATCACCGGCGGCAACCCGTTCCTCGTCACCGAGCTGCTCGCGGCGCCGCCGGGGACGATCCCGGAGACGGTCCGGGACGCGGTGCTGGCGCGGGTGTCGCGCCTCGGACCCGCCGCGCGCGCCGCCCTGCAGGTGATCGCACTGCTGCCCGACGGCGCGCCCCTGTCGTTGGTGACCGGGGTGACCGGTGGCCCGGTGGCGGCGGTGGACGAGTGCGAGCAGGTCGGCGTGGTGCGGGTCACCGGCCGCCAGGTCCGGTTCCGCCAGGAGCTGGTGCGCCGGGTCGTCGAGGACAGCATCCCCGGGACGCTGCGGCCGGACCTGCACGCGGCCGTGCTCACCCGGCTGGCGGCGGACCCGGCCGCCGACCCCGTGCGGCTCGCCTACCACGCCACCCGGGCGCACGACCGGGAAGCGGTCCTGAAGCACGCGCCCGCCGCCGCTGACCTCGCCTCCCGGCGCGGCGCCCACCGTGAGGCGGCCACCCTCTACCGTGAGGTCCTGCGGTACGCCGGCGCGCTCGACGACGCGCAGCGGGTCGAGCTGCTGGAACGGTACGCGGAGGAGTGCAGCGCCACCGGACGCCTGCCGGAGGGGGCCGCCGCGCTCATCGAGGCGCTGGAGATTTGGCGTCGCCTGGCGCGACCTGAGCGTCACGCCCGCACCCTGGTCCGTCGCGCGTTCCTCGCCCATCCGACCGCCGACCCCAAGCAGACCCTCGACCAGGTCGCCGAGGCGCTGGCGCAGGTGTCCGGCCGCCCGGTCGGTCCGGAGGTGGCCGCGGTCTGGGCGTACGCGGCGTACCTGTCCATGGTCTGCCACGACCACGCGCAGGCCGGCCGGCTGGCGCCGCGGGCGCTCCGGTGGGCCGAACGCGACCGGGACCGGGAGCTCGAGGCGTTGGCGCTGGTCACGCAGGGCGGGGTGCAGTGGCGGACCGACCCGGCCGGGGCGGAGGAGACCCTGACCCGGGCGGTCGCCGCGGCGTACGGGTCGGGTCGGGTGGCGGGTGTGGTCACCGCGGTCGGTTTCCTCGGCGTACGGGCGCTGCAGGACCGCCGCTTCCCCACCGCGGACCGGCGGCTGGCCGAGGTGGTGGACTGGTGCGTCCGGCACGGGCTGGACGTCCAGCGTGACTACCACCGCGCCTGCCAGGCCGAGTCGCTCTTCGCGCAGGGGCGTTGGACGCAGGCGGAGAAGCTGCTTGCGACGTTGGACCCGGCCGCGGTCGACGCCCATCCGGTGACGCGGCTGCTGGTCCGCCAGGTCGAGGCGCGGCTGGCGGTACGCCGGGGTGACCCGGACCAGTCCGGCCCGCTGGCGGAGGCGTGGGAGCTGGCGACCGCCACCGGCGACGTGGCGCGGCGGTGGCAGGTGGCCGCCGCCCGGGCGGAACGCGCATGGCACGCGGGCCGGGCGGACCAGATCCCCGAACTGGTGGACGACGCGTACCGGGCGGTGCGGGAGCACGGCGACCCGTGGGCGGTGGGGGAGCTCGCCTACTGGCTGTGGCGGGCCGGGGTGCTGCAGCGCCCGCCGTCGGAGGCCGCCGAGCCGTACGCGCGGCAGATCGCCGGCGAGTGGGAGACCGCCCGGCGCCTGTGGGAGGAGATCGGCTGCCCGTACGAGGCGGCGGTGGCCCAGGCGGAGGCCGACGACCCGGACCAGCAGCGGGCGGCGCTGCTCACCTTCTACAAGCTAGGGGCGCGGCCGGCCGCCAACCGGCTGGGCCAGCGGCTGCGCCGGCGCGGCATCACCGACCTGCCGCGGCGTCCGCACCGTCGTACCGGCGCCAACCCGGCGGGCCTCACCGACCGGGAGCTGGAGGTGGCGGAGCTGGTGGCCCGGGGTATGTCCAACGGGGAGATCGCCGCGAGGCTCCACATCTCACCGCGGACCGCGGCCCACCACGTGGCCGCGGTGCTGGCCAAGCTGGGCGTGGGCACCCGGCACCGGGTGAAGCCGGCGGCCGTCCGGCTCGGGATCGTCCCGGCCGGCTCCGGGGCCGGACGCTGAGCCCCGGTCGGGCCGTCGCGGACCAAGGGTCGATCACGGTCCGGCCGCCCCGCACCGGGCGCCGGATCCGGCCGCCCAGTAGGGTCGCCTCGACGGCCAGGTCCACCCGTCGGGTCGGATCCCTGGCGGTTGTGGTCGAGTCGGTCCTGGCCGGTGGCCAGGTAGTTGGAGGAGGCGGACATGACGGGCAGGCTCGCGGTCGTGGGAGCCGGGCTGATGGGATCGGGCATCGCGCAGGTCGCCGCCCAGGCCGGCTGGCAGGTGGTGATGCGCGACCTTGACGACGCGGCGCTGCAGCGCGGCATGGACCGGATCCGTGCGTCGCTGGAGAAGTTCGCGTCCAAGGGGACGATCTCGGCCGAGGACGTGGAGGCGGCGATGGGCCGCATCACGACCACCACGGACCTGGACGCGGCCGCCGAGGCGGACATCGTGGTGGAGGCGGTCTTCGAGAAGGTGGAGATCAAGCACGAGGTCTTCCGCGAACTCGACCGCATCTGCCGCGACGACGCGGTGCTGGCGACCAACACCAGCGCGATCCCGATCACCACCATCGCGTCGGTGACCGACCGTCCGGAGTCGGTGGTGGGCACGCACTTCTTCTCGCCGGTGCCGATGATGAAGCTCTGCGAGCTGGTCCGGGGTCTCAAGACCAGCGACGAGACCCTGGCAAAGGCGCGGCAGTTCGCCGAGAGCGTGGGCAAGACCTGCGTGGTCGTCAACCGGGACGTGGCCGGCTTCGTCACCACCCGGCTGATCTGCGCGTTCGTGATGGAGGCGATCCGGCTGGTGGAGTCCGGGGTGATCTCGGCCGAGGACCTCGACACCGCCTGCCGGCTCGGGTTCGGCCACGCCATGGGTCCGCTCGCGACCTGCGACCTGACCGGGGTGGACGTGCTGCACAACGCCACCCGGAACATCTACTACGCCACCGCGGACGAGAAGTTCTTCCCGCCGGAGCTGCTGCAGCGGATGGCAGCCGCCGGTGACCTCGGGCGCAAGACCGGCCGCGGGTTCTACACGTACGAGTGAGGCTCGCCCCCGGTACGCGGGGGACCGTGTGACGGCGGCGGGACCGGCCAGGTCCCGCCGCCGTTGTGTCTGTCGGTCAGATCGCGTCGCTGGTGCGGCTCTTCGCGTACCGGCGGAACCGGAACGCCTCGGCGGCGGCGCGGCGCTCCTCCCGACGCTGCGCGACGAAAGCGGCCAGATGGAGGTCGTGATTCATCATGACGTCATGATGACGTCATGGATGACGTCAGTCAACTCGGTGTGATGTCGATCTCCCGGGTGGCATGGCGCACAGTGGCGGCGCGGCGCGGCGTACGGGCGGGGGAGGGCGGCGCGCACGGCAGGGGACGGCGGCCCGCACGGCGGGGCGACAACCGGCGGCGCACGGCAAGGCCGCGGTCGGTGGGCGCACGGACCGGCCGGTCGGTGGGCGTGCAGCAGGCGCGCAGTTGGCGTGCGGCAGCACGCGGTCACGCGGGGCGGCGTACCGCTGCGGTGGCGGCGGAATGCCTGGGGATCAGCCGTCGCGGCTCGTGGTCCAGCGGAACGTGGTCAGGCACAGCACCAGCCCGACCACGCACCACACGACCAGCATGAGCGCCACCCGGTCGAGTTCCCAGGAGCCGGCCGGCTCGTTGGCGGCGTACGAGTCGGGCAGGAACACCGACCGCATGCCCTGGGTCATCCACTTGAGCGGGAAGACCGCCGCGACGTTCTGCATCCACGTCGGCAGCTGGGTGAAGAGGATGAACACCCCGGAGATGAACTGGAGGACCAGCGCCACCGGGGTGACGACCGCGGGTGCGCTCCGGCCGCTGCGCGCCAGGGAGGAGAAGGCGATCCCGAGCAGGGTGCAGGCGGTGATGCCGAGCGCCGTCACCCAGGCCAGCGTGAGCCAGCGCCCACCGGTCGACGGCAGCGGCACCTTGAAGAACACCGCGCCCACCGCGAGCAGCAGCGCGGTGATGAGCACGCTGAGCGCGAGCACCATGATGACCTTGCCGGCGAAGTAGACCCAGGCCGGCATGGGCGTCCCCCGGTAGCGCTTGAGCACGCCCTCGTCGCGTTCGATCGGGATCTGGATCGCGAGGTTCTGGAAGCAGACGCCGAGCAGGCCGGCGGCGAGCATGCCGGCGGCGAAGTACCGGGTGAAGGGGACGTCCGGGGCGATCTCGTACTTGAAGATCGCACCGAACAGCGCGAGCATCAGGACCGGGAACAGCAGGATGAAGACGAACGCGTGCTTGCTGCGGACCGTCTGCTTGATCTCGACGACCCCCTGGTGCAGGGCCAGCCGTACCGCCGTCGCGACCCTCATCGCACGGCCTCCCGTTCACCGATCATCGCCAGGTAGATGTCCTCCAGCGTCGGACGGGTCACCGTGAGACCGGGGATCTCCCCGCCCGGGGCGTCGCGCATGAGCTTGGCGATGAGCGCGGTCGGGGTGGCGGTCGTCTCGGTGCGCACCGTGCCGTCCGGCGCCCGCCAGCTCACGGTGGCGGGCGCGTGGGCGCGGCCGCCCAGTTCGGACGGGGGAGCGACGTCGACCAGCCGGCCGCCGACGATCACCCCCACCCGGTCGGCCAGCGCCTCGGCCTCCTCCAGGTAGTGCGTGGTGAGCATGATCGTGGTGCCGCCGGTGGCCAGGTCCCGGATCAGAGACCAGAAATCCCGCCGCGCCCGCGGGTCGAACCCGGTGGTCGGCTCGTCGAGGAAAAGCAGCTCCGGCCGGCCGATGATCCCCAGCGCCACGTCGAGCCGGCGCTTCTGGCCGCCGGAGAGGGTCCGCGTGCGGGCGTGCGCCTTCTCCGTCAGACCCACCCGGGCGATCACCTCGTCCGGGTCGTCGGGGTCCGGGTAGTACCGGGCGAAGTGGTGCACCACCTCGGAGACGGTCAGCTCGTGGAACTCGCCGGTACCCTGCAGCACGATCCCGATCCGGGACCGCCACCCGCGGTCGCCGTGCGCCGGGTCGACCCCGAGGACCGACACCTCACCGGCGTCCCGCCGTCGGAAGCCCTCCAGGATCTCCACCGTGGTGGTCTTGCCGGCACCGTTGGGGCCGAGCAGGGCGAACACCTCGCCGCGGCGGACCTCCAGGTCGAGGCCGTCCACAGCGGGCGTGCCGCGGTAAGCCTTGCGCAGGCCGCGGACGAGGATGGCGGTGTCACCGATCATGTCCGTGCCACCGTACCGGGCCGGTGCGACGGTCGCCTAGGCCGCCGGCCGCGGGTGAGATTGTTACCACCAAGTAGCCTGGGTCGTGTCGCGACCCCGGAGCGGTTTCGAGGAGGGCATCGTGGCGTTCGCCTCCGTCGCCGAGCTGAAGCAGGCCGCCGGCACGAGCCTCGGCCACACCGACTGGCTGGAGATCGACCAGGCGCGGATCAACCTCTTCGCCGACGCCACCGGCGACCACCAGTGGATCCACGTCGACCCGGAGCGCGCCGCGGCCGGGCCGTTCGGCACCACCATCGCCCACGGGTACCTCACCCTGTCACTGCTGCCGGCGCTGCTGGGCGACCGGCTGCGGGTCGAGGGCGTGCGGATGGCGGTCAACTACGGGCTCAACCGGGTGCGCTTCCCGGCGCCGGTGCCGGTCGGCTCCCGGGTCCGCGCCCACGTCGAGCTGCTGGAGGTGACCGAGGTCTCCGGCGGGGTGCAGGTGGTCGCCCGGGTCACGGTGGAGCGGGAGGGCGGCGACAAGCCGGTGTGCGTCGCCGAGACGGTGACCCGGCTCTACCTCTGACCCCGGTCCCCGGGGAGGCGCCTGGCCCCGGCGCGACACCCCCGGCCGGCCCTGCGCCGCCGCGGCGGTGCGCCGGTAAGGTCGCATCCGTGCGGTTGGTCATCGCCAGGTGCTCAGTCGACTACAAGGGACGGTTGTCGGCCCACCTGCCCAGCGCCGTCCGGCTGGTGATGATCAAGGCGGACGGGTCGGTGTCGATCCACGCCGACGACCGCGCGTACAAGCCGCTGAACTGGATGAGCCCGCCGTGCCGGATCGAGGAGCAGCCCGGGGTGTGGCGGGTGGTCAACAAGGCCGGCGAGGAGCTGCGCATCCACCTGGAGGAGATCCTCTCCGACACCACCTGGGACCTGGGGGTGGACCCTGGGCTGCGCAAGGACGGGGTGGAGGCGCACCTGCAGGAGCTGCTCGCCCGCGACCCGAGTCCGCTGGGCGAGGGCTTCACCGTGATCCGCCGGGAGTACCCGACCGCGATCGGCCCGGTGGACCTGCTGTGCCGGGACGCGGACGGCGCCACGGTGGCGGTCGAGGTGAAGCGGCGCGGCGAGATCGACGGGGTGGAGCAGCTGACCCGCTACCTGGAGCTGCTCAACCGGGACCCGCTGCTCGCCCCGGTCACCGGGATTCTCGCCGCCCAGGAGATCCGGCCGCAGGCGCGGGTGCTCGCCGCCGACCGCGGCATCCGGTGCGTGTGGCTGGACTACGACGCCATGCGCGGCGTGGAGCCGGCGGAGCCGCGGCTGTTCTAACCGCCCCGGCGGCGCCGGCGGGCCTCTAACCGCCCCGACGGTGCCGGCGCGCCGGCCCGGTGGGGCGGTACCGTCAGCGGCGCGGGCGCCACCCCCGGCCGTACCGCAGCCGGGCGAACAGCGTCATCAACGGCACCGCCTTCGGATGACGGCGGAAGGTACGCGTCGGCAGCGGCTCGGGCATCCGCCGCTCCGCCACCGACCGCGGCCGGGTGAACTCCCGCAGACCCTCGGCGCCGCGCAGCCGCCCGAACCCGGAGGCGCCCATCCCGCCCCACGGCGCCGACGGCACCCCGGCGTACGAGACCACGTCGTTGACCGACACCATGCCGGCGACCAGCCGCCTCGCGACCGCCCGGGCACGCCGCCGGCCGAAGACCGCGCCGCCCAGGCCGTACGGCGTGTCGTTGGCGAGGAGCACCGCCTCGTCCACGTCCCGTACCCGGGTCACCGTGATCACCGGGCCGAACGTCTCCTCCCGCATCACCAGCGCGTCGGCGGGCACGTCGACCAGCAGCGTGGGGTGCGCGTACGGCGGCTCGACCGCGTCGGCGCCCCCGACCAGCGCCCGCGCACCCCGCTGGAGCGCGTCGGTGACGTGGCGACGGATCACCTCCAGCTGCGCTGGCGTGGTGACCGGGCCGATGTCGGCGGTGGCGCCGCCCGCGGTCACCGCCGCCACCTTCGGGACCAGCCGGGCCAGGAAGTCGTCGTAGACGGCGTCCACCACGAACACCCGCTCCAGGCTCACGCACACCTGGCCGGTGGTGTGGAGAGCGCCCCACGCGCAGGCGTCGGCGGCCAGGTCCAGGTCGGTGTCGGCGTCCACGATCATGGCGTCCTTGCCGCCGGCCTCGATCGTCACCGGGGTGAGGGTGGTCGCGCAGGCCGCCATCACCTTCGACGCGGTGGCGGTGGAGCCGGTGAACGAGATCTTGTCCAGCCCGGCCCGGCACAGCGCCTCACCGAGCACGCCGTCGCCGTGCACCACCTGCAGCACCGCGTGTTCGCCGACCACCTCGGCCAGGGTGTCGGCGAGCCACCGGCCCACCCCCGGGGTGTACTCGCTCGGCTTGTGGACCACCGCGTTGCCGGCGGCCAGCGCGTACGCGATGGCGTTCATCGGAGTGAGCACGGGGAAGTTCCAGGGCCCGATGACGCCGACCACGCCGTAGGGGACGTACTCCACCCGGGCGGCGGTCCCGACCGCGACCAGGGAGCGCCGCAACCGCCGGGGCCGCAGCACCCGGCGGGCGTGTCGGGCCGCCCAGTCGAGGCTCGTCAGCGCCGCCACCCCCTCGACGATCCCGTCGGCGACCGGCTTGCCCACCTCGGCGTGCAGCAGCGAGGCGACCTCGGGCAGCCGGTGGGCGATGAGCGCGCGCCAGCGCAGCAGCCGGCGGCGGCGCTCGCCGAACCCCAGCGACGCCCACCACGCCTGGGCCTCCCGCGCCCGCGCCACCACCTCGGGCAGCTCCTCGACCGGGGTACGCCGGTGGCGGCCGACCACCTCGCCGGTGCCGGGGTGGCGGACCACGAGCGTGCCGTCGTCGACGGTGCGGGCGTCTTCGGTGCGGTCCTCGGCCGTGCGGGCAGCGTCAACGCTCGTGCCAGCCGTGCGGACCGCGTCGGCGGGAACGGCGGACATGGACGCGAGTCTAATCGCGGAACTACCCGCGGGTAACCCGTCGGAACGCGTGCCGCAGCTGCGGGTCCGGCGGTGTCACCACGCGTACGGACCGAACCGGAACGCCGCCACCAGCAGGGCGAGCAGCCCCAGCGCCCCGGTGAGCGCCACCATCCGCTCCTCGCCGCGGCGGTGGTGGGTGAGCGCGGCCAGCGCCATGAGCACCACCAGCCCGGTGGCGGCCACCGGGGTGAGCCAGGTGAGGATGCCGGTCCAGCCGGGCAGGATCAGCCCGATGGCGGCGAGCACCTCCAGCAGGCCGATGAGGCGGATCCGTTCCTGCGGGTAGTCCTCCACCCAGCTCATGAACGGTGCCAGCGACTCCTTCCGCTGGAGGAGCTTCCACGTCCCGGTGGCTGCGAACACGACCGCGAGCAGGATCTGCAGCAGCCAGAGCAGGGTGTGCATGGGCGGCTCCCGGTACGAGTCGTGTCCCTCACTGTACGGTGAATTGATCCATCAGGTGGCGGTTTGTCCGCCACCGGTCCGTGGTCCGGGGTGCGACGGGGCGGTCGATACCATGACCGCGTGACGGAGATCGGCAAGGTCGGCGTGGTGGGTCTCGGCACCATGGGCGCCGGGATCGCGGAGGTGTTCGCCCGGGGCGGGCTCCCGGTGGTCGGGGTGGAGGTCGACGAGCAGGCGCTCGCGCGCGGCCGGGCCGCCCTGACCGGGTCGGTGGACCGCGCGGTGTCCCGGGGCCGCATGACCGACGAGGAGCGCGCCGCGCTGCTCGACCGGGTCACCTTCACCACGGATCTCTCGGCACTCGCCGACGTCGACCTGGTGGTGGAGGCGGTCTCCGAACGCATGGACCTCAAGCACCGGGTCTTCGCCACGCTCGACCGGGTCTGCCGCGCCGACGCGGTGCTGGCGACCAACACCTCGTCGCTGTCGGTCACCGAGATCGCGGCGGCCACCAGCCGGCCGGAGCGGGTGATCGGCGTCCACTTCTTCAACCCCGCGCCGGTCATGAAGCTCGTCGAGGTGATCGGCACCGTGCTCACCCGCGACGGGCTCACCGGAGAGGTGGCGGCGCTGTGCACGAGGCTGGGCAAGACCCCGGTCACCGTCGGCGACCGAGCCGGGTTCATCGCCAACGCGCTGTTGTTCGGCTACCTCAACGACGCCGTGGCGATGCTGGAGCGCGGGTACGCGCGCCGCGAGGACATCGACGCGGCGATGGCCGCCGGTTACGGGCTGCCGATGGGGCCGCTCACCCTGCTCGACCTGATCGGCCTGGACACCTCGTACGAGATCCTCAAGGTCCTCTACGACCGGGGCGGCCGGCAGCGTCGCCACGCCGCCTCCCCGCTGCTCGCCGAGCTGGTCACCGCGGGGCTGCTGGGCCGCAAGACCGGCCGCGGCTTCTACACCTACGAGGCGCCCGGCTCCGGGAAGGTGGTCGACGCCGACCCGGGTCCGGCCGCGCCCGACGGGCTGCCCGTGTCGTCGGTGGGGCTGGTGGGGTCCGACCCGGACACCGCGCGGCTGGTGGAGGACCTCGCCTCCGCCGGCTGCGACGTCGCCACCGCGACCTGGCGGCCGGGCGCACCCTCGTCGCTGGACGCCGTCCGGCGGGCCGACCTGGTGCTGGTCAGCACCCGGCCCGACGGTGAGCCCGGCACTACCGACCGGGACGCGATGACCATGGTGTTCGCCGCGCTCGGCGAGGTGACCGGGGAGGGCACGCTGCTCGCCAGCACCTCCGCCACCGTGCCGCTGGTGGAGCTCGCGGTGGCCAGCGGCCGGCCGGCCGACGTGGTCGGCATCCACCCGCTGCCCGGCAAGGCCGCCGAGGTGGCGCACGGCGTGCTCACCGCGCCGGCCGCCCGCGACCGCGCCCGCGACGTCGTCGCCGCGACCGGACGGACCCCGGTCGTCTGCCGGGACCGCGCCGGCCTGGTCGCCGGTGCCCTGCTCGCCCCGCACCTCAACGACGCGGTGCGGATGCACGAGGGCGGGTACGCCAGCGTCGACGACATCGACACCGCCATGCGGCTCGGCTGCGGCTACCCGACCGGGCCGTTCGCCGTGCTCGACGAGCTGGGGCTGGACGTGGTCCTGGAGACCCTGGAGGCGGTGCACGCCGAGACCCGGGAACCGTCGGTGGCGCCCTCGCCCCTGCTGGTCCAGCTGGTGACCGCCGGCCGGCTGGGCCGCCGCACCGGCGAGGGCTTCCGCCGTCACACGCAGGACTGACGCTCGTCCGCCCTCCGTACGCTTGCGGTATGTCCCGGCGACCGGATGCGGCATGAGTCCACGTCGTAACCGACCCGCCCGCGGGTCGGGCCGCGACCGCCGGGGCCGGCCGCTGGAGCCGGAGCCGTTGGACCCGGCGCGGCTGCGCCGCGGGATCGAGACGGTGGAGACGTGGCGCGGTGAGCGGTGGCGGGTACGCCACCTCACCGGCGAAGGGTCGACGAAGGTCTACCGCTGTCCCGGCTGCGACCACGAGGTACGCCCCGGGGTGGCGCACGTGGTGGTCTGGCCGGAGGACGCCGGGCTGGAGGAGCGACGCCACTGGCACACCGCCTGCTGGCGGGCGCGCGACCGCCGCTCACCCTGGCGCTGAGGCCCCCACCCCGACACCGCTCACTGGGAGGCGGGGACCGCCGGACCCGCCGGGGTCGCGGGCTCGGGGGCGGACGGTGGCGTCGGCGCCTGCGGTGTGACGTCCGCGCCGCCGACGAGCTGCGGCAACGCCTCGGCGAGCTGGTCGCGCCAGTGCGGCGGCGGCGCCAGACCTGCGGCGGCCCACCGGCCGTGCCCGAGCACGGTGAACGCCGGCCGGCGGGCGGGGCGGGCCAGCGCCGCGGCGGGCACCGGCCGGGCGAGCCCGGGATCCCGTCCGGTCGCCTCGAGGACCGCGCGGGCGAGCTCGTACCAGGTGGTGCGGCCGGCGGCGGTGCCGTGGTAGATCCCCGGCGCGGCGGTGCCGGCGGCCGCCGCCTGTCCCAGTTCGGCGAGCTGACGGGCCAGGGCCACCGTCCACGTCGGCTGCCCGTACTGGTCGGCAACGACCGGCACCGGGCGCCCCTCGGCGGTCTGCCGCAGCAGGAACGGCACGAACCCGCCACCGGCGCCGTACAGCCAGGCGGTGCGGACCACGTAGCCGGCGTGCGGCAACAGCGCCCGCACCGCGTGCTCGCCCACGAGCTTGCTGCGGCCGTACGCGTTGACCGGGTTGGTCGGCGCGTCCTCCGGATAGGGGGTCCGGGCCCGGCCGTCGAACACGTAGTCGGTGGAGACGTGCAGCAGCCGGGCGCCGGTGCGGGCGCAGGCGCGGGCCAGGCCGGCCACCGCGTGGCCGTTGACCGCGGTGGCGGCCGCCTCGTCGGCCTCGGCGCCGTCCACGTCGGTCCAGGCGGCGGCGTTGACCACCAGGTCGTGCCCGGCGACCGCGTCGGCCACCGCGTCGGCGTCGGTGAGGTCCAGCTCCGCCCGGCTGCAGGCGGTCACCGCGCCGTACGCCGACAGCAGGCCGACCAGGTCGCGTCCCAGCCGCCCGCCGGCACCGGTGACCAGCCACCGCAGACTCACCGGAGCGCCTCCCTCGTCGCCCGGCCCGGCGCCGTCCTGCCCGCCCGCGTCACCGGAGCCTCCCCGGTCAGTGCGCCGGCTCCCGCGGCGGTGGCGGGGCCGCCTGGGGCGCCGCCTCGACCAGCGGCTCCCACCAGGACCGGTGCTCGCGGTACCAGGCGACGGTGGCGGCCAGACCCTCGTCGAAGCCGATCCGCGGCACCCAGCCGAGTTCGCGGGCCGCCCGGGTGGTGTCCAGCGCGTACCGCCGGTCGTGGCCCTTGCGGTCGGGCACCTGTTCGACCATCTCCCAGCCGGCGCCGAGCGCCTCCAGCAGCCGGCCGGTGAGGTCCTTGTTGGTCAGTTCGGTGCCGCCGCCGAGGTGGTAGACCCGGCCGGGGCGGCCGAGCCGCGCGGCGCGCGCGATGCCCTCGCAGTGGTCCTCCACGTGCAGCCAGTCCCGCACGTGCCCGCCGTCGCCGTACAGCGGGACCGGCAGGCCGCGCAGCAGCCGGGTGACGAACCGGGGGATGAGCTTCTCCGGGTACTGGTAGGGGCCGTAGGTGTTGGAGCCCCGGGTGATCACCACCGGCAGCCGGTGGGTGTGGAAGTAGGACAGCGCCAGCAGGTCGGCGGCGGCCTTGCTCGCCGCGTACGGGGACCGGGGCGCCAGCGGCTGCTCCTCGGTCCACGCGCCGTGGGCGATCGACCCGTACACCTCGTCGGTGGAGACCTGCACGAACCGGGCCACCCCGTGCCGCAGCGCGGCGTCGAGCAGCACCTGGGTGCCGACCACGTTGGTCCGGATGAACGGCGCCGCGGCGGTGATGGAGCGGTCCACGTGGCTCTCGGCGGCGAAGTGGACGACGAGGTCGTGCCCTGGCATCACCCGGTGGACCGTCTCCGGGTCGGTGACGTCGCCGACCACCAGCCGCAGCCGCCGGTCGTCCGCGACCGGCTCCAGGTTGGCCGGGTTGCCGGCGTAGGTGAGCAGGTCCAGTACGGTGACCAGGTCGACCTGCCCGTACCGTCCGGTGAGCAGCCCGCGTACGTAGCACGATCCGATGAACCCGGCGCCGCCGGTGACCAGTACCCGCACCCGACCACGCTAACCCGTCATTAGTCGCTAAATGGTCTAAAACGGAAATCTGACCTGAAGCTTCTGAGGGAAAACTACCGGAAAGTCCGGTTCATCGCGATAGCCTGCCGGCGTGCGTGGAGTGGTGCTCGCCGGCGGAACCGGGTCCCGCCTGTGGCCGTTGACCCGGGCGGTCTCCAAGCAGCTGCTGCCGGTCTACGACAAGCCGATGATCTACTATCCGCTGTCCACCCTGGTCATGGCCGGGATCCGTGACATCCTCGTGATCACCGCGCCGCAGGAGCGGTCCCGGTTCGTCGAGCTGCTCGGTGACGGCAGCCGGTACGGGCTGCGCTTGTCGTACGCGGTCCAGCCCCGGCCGGAGGGGATCGCGCAGGCGCTGCTCATCGCCGAGGAGTTCCTCGCCGGCGGGCCGGTGGCGCTCATCCTCGGCGACAACATCCTCCACGGCACCGGGCTCGGACGGCGGCTGCGCGCCCACCGGGAGGTCGACGGCGGGCTGATCTTCGCGTACCCGGTCGCCGACCCCGGCGCGTACGGCGTGGTCGACATCGGCCCGGACGGCGCGGTGCGGGCCATCGAGGAGAAGCCGGCCACGCCCACCTCGCGGTACGCGGTGCCGGGGCTGTACTTCTACGGCCCGGACGCGGTGAAGATCGCCGCCGGGCTCACCCCGTCGGCGCGCGGCGAGCTGGAGATCACCGCGGTCAACCAGGAGTACCTGCGGCAGGGTCGCCTGCAGGTGGAGATCCTCGACCGGGGTACCGCGTGGCTGGACGCCGGCACGTTCGACTCGCTGGTCGCCGCCTCCGAGTACGTGCGGGTGGTCGAGCAGCGGCAGGGCTACAAGATCGGCTGTTTGGAGGAGGCGGCCTGGCGGGCCGGGTTCATCGACGACGCGCAGCTGCGGCGCCTCGCCGAGCCGCTGCGCGCCAGCGGGTACGGCGACTACCTGCTGTCCCTGCTGGAGTGGCCGGCGACCGGGCAGGAGGAGCGACGGTGAGGGTCCGGCCACTGTCCATCGAGGGGGCGTGGGAGATCACGCCCGAGCAGCACACCGACCCGCGCGGCGTGTTCCTGGAGTGGTACCGGCACGAGCGGCTCGCGGAGGCGGTGGGGCACCCGCTCACCCTGGCGCAGGCCAACCTGTCGGTCTCGGCCGCCGGCGTGGTCCGCGGCATCCACTACGCCGAGGTGCCGCCCGGCCAGGCCAAGTACGTCACCTGCGTACGCGGGGCGGTGTGGGACGTGGTGGTGGACCTGCGGCGCGGCTCCCCCACCTTCGGCCGGTGGGAGGCGGTGCGGCTGGACGACGCCGACCGCCGGGCGGTGTACCTCGCCGAGGGGCTCGGGCACGGGTTCTGCGCGCTGACCGAGGGCGCCACCGTGGCGTACCTGTGCTCCACCGTGTACCGGCCGGAGGTCGAGCACGCGGTGCACCCGCTCGACCCGGCGCTGGCGATCCCGTGGCCGGTGGAGGACCCGGTGCTGTCCGCGCGTGACCGGGACGCGCCGCGACTGGACGAGGCGCCGCTGCCGAGCTACGAGGCGGCGGTGGCCCGCTACCGGGCGCTGGCCGCCTCCCCGGTCGGCAGCTGATCCGCCCCGGCCTGAGGCCGGTCCGCCGCGGTCGGCGGCTGATCCGGGCCAGTCTGCGGCGCGGTGCGGGTGGAGTCGTCGCGGCCCCAGCCGGTGGTGGGCCGCCGTGCCGCGGTCGCCGCCGCCAGTGTGATCGCCACGTAGCAGGCGGCCGCCGGGGCGAGCCACGGCCGGGGCAGCACCACGTCGCGCAGCCAGCTCCACCGGTCGGCCGGCCGCACCCCGGGCAGCGCGGCGCGCAGCGCGGCGTTGCCCGCGCGTACCCGGGCCAGCCGGCGCAGCAGATCGCGGGTACGCCGGGGCGCGGCGACCGTCACCGTCACCTCGGACACCTGCCGCGTCTCCTCAGGCGCGAACAGCGAGTCGAGGAACAGGTCGTCGGCGATCTGGTCCGGGAAGCGGTCGAACCGGGCCCGGCCCTCCTGCGACAGCACGATCACACCGCGGCCGGTGAGCGAGCGCCCGTGCACCGGCAGTCGACCGTGGACGGCGTAGTACGCGCGGACCGGCAGCGGGCAGCCCGCGGTGGCGACCGTGCGGCTCGGCACCGCGGCGAGCGCCCCGTCCGGCCCCACCGCGACGGCCAGCCTCGCCAGGTCGGCGCCGGACAGCACGATGTCGGCGTCCAGGTACGCACGGGGGAACCCGACCGCCACCTCGTCCCCGGCGTTGAGCGCGGCCGGTTTGGACGCGACCGGCAGCTCCACGACGCGGACGCCCCGGGCCCGGGCGACGTCCGCGGTGGCGTCCCGGCACCCGTTGGCCACCACGGTGACGTCCAGGTCGGTACCGTCGGACAGCAGCGCGTCCAGGCACCGGCCGAGCACCGCCGCCTCGTCGTGGGCGGCGATCACCACGCTGGTCACCGCCGCCCGCCGGTGGTCGCCGAGGCGTCGGGGGCGGGGTCTGCCGGGGACGGCAGCCGCGGAGGGGCGCCGCCGAGTCGCCGCCACACCGAGAGGTACGCCTCGGCCTGGCGCTCCCACGACAGGAACGCGGCGAACCGCGCCAGCCCCGCCTCCCGCATCCGGTGCCGGGCGTCCGGGTCGTCCAGCAGTGCGTGGAGCGCCCGGGCGAACGCCTCCGGGGTCGCCTCGTCGACGTAGAGCGCGGCCGGGCCGGCGGTGCGGCGGGTCTCCCGCAGGTCGGCGGCGACCACCGGCACGCCGCGCGCCAGGTACTCGACGGTCTTGGCCATCGTGGACAGGTGGTTCATCCGGGTGGGGGCGTCCGGCTGGATCGCGACGGTGGCGCGTCGCAGCAGCGCGTCCACCTCCGGCGCCTCCAGCCAGCCGGGCAGCTCCACCAGGTCGGACAGGCCCCGGTCGGCGACCAGCTTCGCGAGCGCCGGCAGGCACTCGCCGTCGCCGGCGACCACCATCCGCCAGCCGGTGCGGCCGCGCAGGCGCGCCAGCTCCTCGGCGGCGAGCACGGCGGTCTCCACGTTGTCCTGTGGGCCGAGGACGCCGAGGTAGACGATCAGGTGCTCGTCGCGTACCGGCTGGTGGGGTACCACCGTGTCGGCCTTCTCCCTCGGCGACGCCGCCGCCGGCGGTGGGTCCTGGCCGGGCTGGCCGATCTCGTCGGCCGCGGGGCCGTTGCGGACCACCGTGACACGGGACGCCGGAACGCCGCGGCGCAACGCGTTCTCCCGGAACGACTCGTTGGTGGCCACCACCGCGTGCGCGGTCCGCAGGGTGAGCCACTCGAACAGGACGAGCAACCGGTACGCCCAGCGGCGGGGGCGGCCGCCGGAGCGGGTCGCGTAGATCTCCGGGCACAGGTCGTGGTGGTCGAAGACCCACCGGCGTCCGGTGAGGCGGACCAGCAGCGCCAGCGGCCAGTAGACGTCCGGCGGGTTGCACACCTGCACCGCGTGGGCGCGGCCGCGCACGATCTCCCCGAGCAGGCGCAGCGCGACCCACAGGAAGGACCAGGCGAACTCCAGCGCGAAGGTCGCCACCCCACGGCCCTGGATGATCAGTGGGTACGGCTTGAGGCGGACGTCCCGGCTGCCCGGCAGCCGCCGCAGACCCGGTGTGCCGCGGGGGGCGATGACCGTCACCTGGTAGCCGTGGCGTTCGAGGGTGAGGCACTGGCGGATGACCCGCCGGTCGCGTTCCGCGGGAAGGTTGGCCACCACGATCGTGATGTGACGGATGATTCTACGCATACCGTCATCTTCGTGATTTACCGCTCGGTTGTCCCGAGAACCGTTCTCTTTCCCGTCGATACCGCAGCGCCTCACTCGACAACTGCGGCGAAGTTGTCGGATAGCGGCGCCGTTCCGCGACGACTTCGCCGCAGTTGTCGCAAGGGGGAGCCGAAGTTGCCGCATTGGGGGGCCGAAGCTGCCGCATGGGGGAGCCGCAGGTGACGCAGAGGAGGGGGTCAGAGGCGGCCGGAGGCGATCGCCTCGGCCACCCAGGGGATCAGCTCGTCGAGGATCTCGTCCACCGTGGTGGTGGCCTCGAAGCCGAGGATCTCCCGGGCCTTGGTGACGTCCGGGATCCGGCGGGCCACGTCGTGGGGGTACGGCTCGTCGCACACGTACCGCAGCGGCTCGTGCGGCCCCCGGATCCGGTGCCAGATCCGTTCGGCCAGCTGCAGCACGGTGGTGGGGGTCGACGAGGCGAGGTTGAAGTCCTCGTTGTACGCCAGCGGGTGCTCCATCGCCAGCACGATGCCGCGCGCCAGGTCCCCGGCGTACGTGAAGTGCCGGACCTGGGAGCCGTCTCCGAGGATGTGCAGGGGGTCCTGACCCTTGAGCACCTTGTGCACCAGGTCGGACACCACGTGGGACAGGGCGAGCTTGACGGTGCCGGAGAGCACCTCCGCCTGCCCCAGGGCCCGCACCTCGCCGATGCCCACGCACCCGAACGGCCGCACGATCGTGTACGGCAGCCCGTACTGGGCGTACGCGGCCCTCGCCCAGTACTCGACCGCGAGCGTCTGGAATCCGGAGGAGGAGGCCGGTGGCGGCATCCGCAGCTCGTCCCCCTCCCGGCTGGGCCACCGGTCGGCGGACTCGTACACCGTGGACGACGACAGGTAGGTGACCTTCGCCAACTGCCCCTCCCGGTGGGCGGTGATGGCGGCGTCGCAGGTGGCCGCCATGATCCGCTCGTTGGTGGCGAGCACGTCGTACGCGTGGGTGTGGACGTAGGAGACGCCACCGACCATCGCCGCGCCGGCGATCAGGTGCTCGCAGCCGTCCAGCAGCTCGCGCAGCAGGCCGGTGTCGCGGGCGTCCCCCTCCACCTTGCGGTAGCGCGGATGGCCGTCGAACGAGTGCGACACCGGGCCGTACTTGGAGTGGTCGTCCAGCCCGACCACCTCGTGGCCGCGGTCGAGCAGCTCCTGCACCAGGTAGCTGCCGAGCACCCCGGCGGCCCCGGTGACCAGCACCTTCGCCACGCGTCCTCCTCCCGACCGGCCGGGCCGATTCTATGGCTTTAGTACTGTTTTGTACGCTTTATCCACCTGGCCGGCGGAGAGGGTTCCGGGACGGCGGGGCCGGGCTGCGCGCGACCGGGCGGCGCGCCGCGCGGCTGTCCGGCCGCGCCGCCACCGGTCGGACCGTATGATTACCCCGGATCATCGTGATCCGGGCGAACCAGGCTGAAATCACGGGGGGCTGGGATGGCCGACGTCCACCTCCGGCGTCCCGGCCCGGCCGGGCGTCGCGGCACCCTGACCGGCGGTGTGATCGGCGTGCTCGCCGCACTGGTGGTGCTGATCCTGCTCGCGGTCGCGCTGGCCCTGCTGCCGGACCGCGGCACCGGCACGACCGAGCCCCTGGACCAGCCGACCCCCACCCCCGGCATGGACGGTGGCGGCACCGACCGGGGCCGCCCCGGGCCGCCGCCGCAGAGCGCCCCCGGCTTCCCGGACGAGACCACCACCGGCGTGCCCGACGGGGTGTTCCTGCGCGCCAGCGGTCCGGTCCGGGTGACCGAGGACGGCGCGGTGGTGGAGGGACTGTTCATCGTGGACGGCGGCATCGAGGTCTACGCCGACGACGTGACCATCCGCCACGTCCGGATCACCAACCGCAACGCGTTCGTGCAGTGGGGCATCCACCAGGACGAGGGCGCGAGCGGCCTGGTGGTGGAGGACAGCGAGATCTTCGGTGACGTCACCTCACCGCACCAGTTCGCCACCGGCATCGCCAACCACGGCGGCATGATCACGGTACGCCGGGTGGAGATCCACTCGGTCACCGACGGCATCGTCACCAGCCACGGGCTGATCGAGGACAACTACCTGCACTCGCCCCGCTACTTCGAGGGCGACCACACCGACATGATCCAGGCCAACGGCGGGCCGCAGGACGGCCTGACCCTGGTGATCCGGCACAACACGGTCGTCAACACCTTGGACCAGACCGGCGCGGTGTCGCTGTTCGACAACTTCCGGCCGGTGCGGGACGTGCTCGTGGAGCGCAACCTGCTCGCCGGCGGCGGCTACACGATCTACGGCGGCGGCCTGACCGCCCAGGGCGCCACCCCGCGCAACATCGTCATCCGGGACAACGTGTTCAGCCGGCGGGTGTGGCCCGAGGGCGGCTACTGGGGGCCGTCGGCGTACTTCGACGTCGACGCGCCGGGCAACCTGTGGCAGGGCAACGTGTGGGAGGACGGCACCGAGGTGGTGCTGCCGCCGCAGGACTGACCCTTTCACCCCCGTCGCCGTGGGGGGGCGGCCCCGCGGGCGGGGGGCCCCGCCGCGGCGCCGTAATGGCGTACCAGTTCATCGGTGAGCAGTTCGCGGCGCTGCTGCTGGGGCAGCGTGCCGTAGGTACGGGCCTCGTCGCCTTCGAGGAACATCAGGATGACGCCGTGGTCGGTCCCGG
>CAZSNW010000017.1:326-20281 GCA_964608245.1 uncultured Micromonosporaceae bacterium | reverse complement strand
CCGGCCGCCCCGCGGCTGCCACCCGCCGTCCGGCGGGCGGGTCAGGGTGGCCTCGGCCAGCACCGGCTCCACCGCCGCCAGCCACCCCTCGCGCAGGTCGTTGCCGTCGAACAGCTCGTACGTGTACGGCCAGATCTCGTCCACCGCGTTCTGCATCCGCCGGTGGGACTCCTCCGTGCCGTCGCCGAGCCGGATCGTCCACAGCGCCGCGTGGTCGAAATGGTACGCGCACTCCTTGACCGCCTTGGCGCCGATGGCGGCGAGCCGCTCGTCCGGCCCGTCGGCGAGCTGCTGGTAGCGGCCGACCTGGTACGCGCTGAGGAACAGCAGCTTGGCCATGGTCACCGCGAAGTCACCGTTGGGCAGCTCCACCAGCAGCGCGTTGCGGAACTCGCGGTCCTCCCGCAGGTACGCCAGGTCGTCCTCGGTCCGGCCCTTGCCCTCCAGTTCACCGGCGTAGGTGAGCAGGAGCCGCGCCGTGCCCAGCTGGTCGAGTGCGATGTTGGCCAGCGCGATGTCCTCCTCCATCTCCGGCGCGCGCGAGCACCACTCGCACAGCCGCTGGGCGGCGATGAGCGCGTCGTCGGCGAGCGCGATCACCTCGTCGAAGGTGGTCGCGACGCCGGCAGGCTGGGTCCCGCTCACAGGTGCTCGGCTCCCTCCGGGACGGGGTAGAAGGTGGGGTGGCGGTAGATCTTGTCGGCCGCCGGGTCGAAGAAGGCGTCCTTCTCGTCCGGGCTGGACGCGGTGATCTGCGACGCCGGCACCACCCAGATCGACACCCCCTCCTGCCGCCGGGTGTACAGGTCCCGGGCGTGGTGCAGGGCGGTGGCCGCATCGGGCGCGTGCACGCTGCCCACGTGCACGTGGGACAGCCCGCGCCGCGGCCGGACGAACACCTCCCACAGGGGTGCGTAGCCGTCGACCGCGCTCATGCCGCCACCGCCTCCCGCTCGGCCCGCCGACGCGCCTGCTTGGCGGCGTACGCGGCGGCGGCCTCGCGTACCCACGCACCCTCCTCGTGCGCCCGGCGCCGGTGCGCCATCCGCTGCCGGTTGCACGGGCCGTTACCGGAGATCACCTGTCGCAGCTCCTCGTAGTCCGGTGGGGTGAAGTCGTAGTGCCCCCGCTCGGGGTTCCACCGCAGGTTGGGGTCGGGCAGGGTGAGGCCGAGCACCTCGGCCTGGCCCACGCACATGTCGACGAACTTCTGCCGCAGCTCGTCGTTGGTGTGCCGCTTGATCTTCCAGGCCATGGACTGCTCGGTGTGGACCGACTCGCTGTCGGGCGGCCCGAACATCGCCAGCGACGGGTACCACCAGCGGTTGACCGCGTCCTGCGCCATCTCACGCTGCGCCGGGGTGCCCCGGGCCAGCGTGTAGAGGATGTCGAAGCCCTGCCGCTGGTGGAAGGACTCCTCCTTGCAGATGCGGATCATGGCCCGCGCGTACGGGCCGTAGGACGTGCGGCACAGCATGACCTGGTTGACGATCGCCGCGCCGTCCACCAACCAGCCGATCGCGCCGACGTCGGCCCAGGTCAGCGTCGGGTAGTTGAAGATCGAGCTGTACTTCTGCCGGCCGGACAGCAGCTTGTCGACGAGTTCCTGCCGGGAGACGCCGAGGGTCTCGGCGGCCGAGTAGAGGTAGAGGCCGTGGCCGGCCTCGTCCTGCACCTTGGCGAGCAGGATAGCCTTGCGCTTGAGCGAGGGCGCGCGGGTGATCCAGTTGCCCTCCGGCTGCATGCCGATGATCTCGGAGTGCGCGTGCTGGGCGATCTGCCGGATCAGGGTGCGCCGGTAGGCCTCGGGCATCTCGTCCCGCGGCTCGATCTTCTGGTCGGCGGCGATGACCTCCTCGAACCGGCTGCTGCCACTAGCCAGCCGCCGCTCAGCAGCCTCCCTCAGGGCCGACTCGGCGGCCTCGACCTGGTCCAGCAGCGTGCCCGAGCCGGGCGGCGGGGCCACCGCCGGGTCGAGATCGTTCGCACCGACACCAACGTCATCGCTGTACACCAGGTCAGTATTACAGATCAACCTCACCTGTGCAATCACCTGTAACACGAGTGAACCGGTACGCCGGGAAGCCCGTGGAACTGTGTGGCGGATACCGAGCGGTAGACGGGCACGGATCAGCGGTCGTACGCTCGACGTTGATCCCCGTTCCGATCCGGTCCCGCCCAACCGGATATGCGCGAGCTTGGGAGCCGATTGCGGTGCGTCCCCGCCTCAGACTCGTCCTCGCCGCGGTGACCGCCCTGGTCCTGGTCGGGCTGGTGGCCGTCATCGTGCTCACCACCACCCGCCCCGCCGACCGCGACGCCGCGGCCGCCCCCGCCTGGGAGGCGCCACAGGAGACACCCGTGCCGGTGGACGCCCCCGCGCCCGTGAACGAGGGCGCGAGGCCGGCCGTCGCGTGGCCGCCCGGCAACCCGAGGCGGGTCGACGTGGAGATCGACGGCTTCCTCACCTGGGCGGCACTGGACCGCCGCACCGGCACACTGGTCTACTCGGGCGACCAGCGCACCACCGTCGAATCCATGATCAAGCCGTGGATCGTCGCCGACTTCCTGCGGACGCGCGAGGAGCAGGGACGGGAGCCGACCGAAGGCGAGCTGGCCATCGCCAGCGCCGCCATCCGTAACAGCAGCAACAACGCCACCGAGGTCCTCTACCTGGCCGCCGGTGACAACGCGCAGATCCAGCGGATGATCGACATCTGCGGCCTCCGGGACGTCGGCATCGTCCCGTTCTACTGGAGCCGCACCGAGATCTCCGCGGTGGACGCGGTGCGCCTCGGGGCGTGCCTCGCCGACGGTCGGGCCGCCGGGCCGGAGTGGACCGACTGGGTGCTCAACGAGATGCGCAACGTGCAGGGCTCCACCGCCCCGCAGGACCAGCGGCCGGAGGACGACTTCGAAGGCGGCCGCTGGGGGATCATCGACGGCCTCACGCCGGAGATGCGGTCCAAGGTGGCGATCAAGAACGGCTTCACCCGGATCGGCGCCACCGGCAACTGGCACGTCAACTGCCTGGCGGTGACCGACGAGTGGGTGCTGGCGGTGCTCATGCAGTACCCGGCCCACTACTCGCTCGACTACGGCGCCGAGCGCTGCGCGGCCGTGGCGCAGCAGCTGTTCACACCGCCGGACGAAGGCACCTATTCGATCGGCTGAGGCCTGCCGGCCGAGCCAGCGTCCTCAGCGTTCGAAGAACCACGGCGCGCCGGCCGGCAGGGGCGGAGCGGCCTTCCGCGCCGCCGCGCGCCGGGCGAACTCCGTCAGCCCCTCGACCTGCCGCGGGCCCAGCGAGAAGTCCAGCCGGCGGAAGTAGCCCGCCAGGGTGGCCGCGTCGAACGGCTCCCACCGGGCGGCGGCCGCCGCCGCTTCGTCGAGCTCCCGCAGGCACAGCTCCCGCGAGCGCAGGAACGCCTCGTGCACGTCCTTGACCAGTCCGGGGTGGGCGGCGGCGTACGCCCGGCGGACCGCCCAGACCGCGAACACCATCGGCAGCCCGGTCCACTCCCGCCACGCCTGGCCCAGGTCGGTCACCACCAGGCCCCGGCGTGGCCCGTCGTGGTAGGCGCGCAGCGCGGTGTCGCCGATCAGCACCGCCGCGTCGGCCTCCGCCAACATCGCCGCCAGCTCGTCCCCGGCGCCGGTGGCCGGGTGCCGGTGGTAGGTGGCGCGTACGCCGAACCGCTCCGACAGCAGCAGTTCGGCGAGCAGCACGCCGGTGCGCGAGGTGGAGGTCAGCGCCACCCGCGCCCCGTCCAACCGCTCCGGCGGCACGGCCGAGACCAGGTTGACCGACAGTACCGGGCCGTCGCTGCCCACCGCCAGGTCCGGCAGCAGGAGCAGGTCGTCGACGTGGTGCAGGTAGTGCACCAGCGAGATCGGCCCGATGTCCAGGTCCCCGGCGACCAGCGCGGCGCCCAGCCGGTCCGGCGAGTCACGGTGCAGGTCGACGTGGATCAGCTCGCCGGAGCGCATCAGCCCCCAGTAGAGCGGCAGGCAGTTGAGGAACTCGATGTGCCCCACCCGGGGCCGCCGTGCCACCTCCACGCCCGGCACGCTAGCACCGCCCGCCGGACGCCCGGCCACCGGTCGCGTGGGCGGTCGGCTCCGCCACGCTTGCGACGCCCGCCGCGGCGCCGGCCGTCGGGATGCCCACCGCGGGGCGTGGCCCGGTCCCGACCGCCTGTGCGGCGATCGGATGAACTTGTCCTCGTACGGGGTCCGTTGCTAATCTTTTCGACGGCCGTCTATGTGATCTAGATCACGAAACTTCGGTCGCCGAACTACGCCATACCTCTGGGAGGTGGTCATGCTCGGAACCGTGTCCGGGACAGCCGCCGACCGACGGCTGTCCCGTTCCTTCCTCGCACTCCGCATCCTCGTCGCCGTCACGCTCGCCGTCACGGGTCTGGCGGTCTACGAGACCGTCGTTCCCACCAGCGCGGAAGCGTCGTGCCTCGCACGCGGCGTCCAGGGCTACGAGTTCTGGAGGCTCCCCAACGGCGTCATCTACGGCTACGAGGAACCGCGTGAGTCGTGCGACGGGAACGGCGTCTACCACGGCAAGGTCTACGACAACTTCCTCACCTCCGACGGCAGCTGCGTGTACGCCCAGTACCGGGACGGCTCCTACGAGGGCGTGCAGGGCTACTCCTGCAACAGCAGCGGCATGAACTACTCCTTCTACGACCAGACCGGCGACACGTCCGCTCAGTTCCGCCTGTACGTGACCTACTTCCGTCCGGGCTACGGCGGGATCGCGGGCTACTGAGTCACGGGGGACGCCGCCTGAGGTGCGTACGAAAACTACTCTGCCGCGGGCACTGTCGGCCGCTCTGCCGCGGGCACTGTCGGCCGCGCTGATCGCGCTCACCGGGGTGCTCGCCTCCTGCACGTCGGGCGACACGGGGAGCGCCACGTCGCCGCACGAGAAGGCGGTGGCGGAGGCGTGGCGCTCCGCCCTCTCCGACACGGAGGAGAACGACCCGGCGGTGCAGCACGAGATCGGGCAGCAGTTCATGGTGAGCTGCATGGCGGAAGCGGGCTTCACCTACCGGCCCGCTCCGCGGGGCCGGTTCCTGTGGGAGGAGCTCGGTCTGAGCGACCGGGAGTTCACCCTCCGGTACGGTCGCGGTATCTCGACACTCATCGATTTTCGGAACGCCCAGTTCCACACCGACGACGACGGCGGACCGGCCATCGACGACACCATGTCGGAAAGCGAGCGGGCGGCGTACCAGCGGGCGTACGAGCGCTGTCAGCGGGAAATGATCGCGGAGACCGGCGTTCTGCCGGAGGTGATCAGCCTTCCCCCGGGCTCGCCGCTCGGCAAGGCCATCGTGGAGGCCGGAACGGAGGCCGCCAAGGATCCGCGCATCGCGGAGGCGGTCGAGCAGTGGGCGGCGTGCATGCGCGAGCAGGGCTTCCACTTCAGCGGCCCGACCGAGCTGACGCAGGAACTGCACTCCCGGGTCGCCCACCTCGAGCAGGCGTACGTCAGCCGGGCCGGCGCACTGGTCGACCAGGGCCGCTCCTGGAAGGAACTGCGGGTCGAGGACGTGTTGACCGAAGCCGAGCTTGCGGAACTGCGTACGATCCAGACGTTCGAATTGAGCGTGGGAGCCGCCGAGGTGGTGTGCGCCGACCGGGGCATCGACCCGAGGAAGACCGAACACGAGGTGCAGCGGGAGTACCTGCGGAAGGCCCTCGCGGAGTTCGGCAGCTGACCGCCGAGGTGGACCGCGCGACCCTCGACCGACAGGGCGTGATCGATGGGGATGCTTGGCCGGCGGCAGCGGGTGCTGGCGGTGATCCTGGCTGTCGCGGTGGTCTCCGCGACGGCCGGGTGGCTCGCCGGTCGCACCATCCAGTCACCCGAGGACGCGGCGCGCAACGCGGCGCCGCCCCCGGCGGCGCCGATCACCGTGCCGGCGGAGCTGCGGGTGCTGGAGTCCGCGGTGGTGGTACGCGGGGACGTCGTGTTCGCCGCCGCGGTGGAGCTCACCGTCGACCCGGACCTCGGCGAGGGCGTGGGCGGCAGCATGGTGGTGACCGGCCGCGTGCCGCAGGTCGGCGACGAGCTGGCCGAGGGGGACATCGCTCTGGAGGTGTCCGGACGGCCGGTGTTCCTGCTCGAAGGCGGCCTGCCGATGTACCGGGGCCTGCGCCCGGGTGCGGTCGGTGAGGACGTGCGGCAGCTGGAGCAGGCGTTGCAGCGGCTCGGCCACTTCACCGGGGTGCCCGACACCGTCTACGACGGACAGACGGCCGCCGCCGTGCAGCGCCTGTACGAGCAGGCGGGCTACCCGGTCGCCGGACCCACCCCGGAGGAACGGGCCCAGCTCGCCTCCGCCCTGACGGCGGTGGACTCCGCCGCCGCGGCGCTGGCACAGGCCGAACACGCCCTCGCCGAAGCGTCGCAGCCACCGCCGCGCTCGGCGGTGCTCGCCGCCGAGGGCGCGGTGACCCAGGCGCGCCTGGTCTACGAGCAGGCGGCCGCCGCGTACCAGCAGGCGCTCGAGGCGGGCGCGGACGAGGACACCCTGTTCGAACTCCGTCTGCAGCTCGTCACCGCGGAGTACCAGCTCGCGGTGGCGGAGGCGCACCTGGCCGAACTCACCGCACCCCGCGACACCACGACGCAGCGCCGCGCGGTTGACGAGGCCCGGGCCAGGCTGCGGGACGCCGAACGCGCCCACCAGGAGCTGCTGGCGGTGACCGGGATCCGGGTGCCCCGGGGCGAGGTGGTCTTCGTCGACAGCCTGCCCCGCCGGGTGAACCGGGTCGACGTGGCCGTGGGCGACTCCCCGGGCGGCCCGGTCATGAGCCTCACCGGAGCGGAACTCTCCGTGCAGGCGTTCGTGCTACCCGACGAGGCGCGGCTGCTGTCGGTGGGGCAGCGGGCCCGGCTGGACGACGAACTGTCCGGTGTCGACCTGACGGGCACGGTCACGTCGGTGGCGGACACGCCCGGCACCGGTGGCGCACCGGCCGGGCGGTACCTCGTGGTCGTCACCCCGGAGGGCGGCGACCCGGAGGAGCTGGCCGGGCTGAACCTGCGGGTCACCATCCCGATCCGGGCCACCGACGGGCCGGTGCTGTCGGTGCCGCTGCCCGCGCTCGTCACCGACGCCGGCGGCGTGACCCGGGTCCGGGTGGCCCGCGGCGGCGGCTTCGAGGACGTCGCCGTGGAGGTCGGCCTGGCCGCCGGCGGATACGTGGCGGTCACCCCGGTCGACGGCACGATCGCCCCGGGAGACCTGGTGGTCGTCGGGATCCAGCAGCAGACCGGAGGCGTCCCGTGACCGCACCGGCGGCGGCCGCCGGCGCGGTGGCGTCCCTCGGTGCGGAGCCGCCGGTCATCGAGCTGGTCGGGGTCGCGCGGACCTTCCCCGGCCACCCGCCGGTGGAGGCGCTGCGACCCACCGACCTGGTCGTCCGGACCGGGGAGTCGGTCGCGGTCGTCGGCCGCTCCGGATCCGGCAAGTCGACCCTCATGCACCTGCTGGGGCTGATGGACCGGCCCACCGCCGGCCGGTACCTGCTCGCCGGCACCGACACCACCGGGATGTCCGACGGCGAGCGGACCCGCCTGCGCGCCGAGCGGATCGGCTTCGTCTTCCAGAGCTTCCACCTGGTGGCGTACCGCACGGCGGTGGAGAACGTCATGATGGCGCTGCTCTACCACCCCACCCCGCGACGCGACCGGCGCCGGATGGCCGCTGAGGCGCTGGCGCGGGTCGGCCTGGCCCACCGGATGGAGGCGCTGCCGACCACGATGTCCGGCGGCGAACGGCAGCGGGTGGCGATCGCCCGGGCGCTGGTGACCCGCCCTTCGGTGCTGCTGGCCGACGAGCCCACCGGCAACCTGGACTCCACCACCGCCGAGGAGGTGCTCGCGCTCTTCGACGAGCTGCACCGGGACGGTCAGACCATCGTGGTGGTGACCCACGACATGTCCGTGGCCGCGCGGGCGCAGCGGCTGCTGCGCATCCACGACGGAGTGGTCACCGAGGAGCATCATCCGCAGGTCGCCGCCGCGGCCTGGCCGCCGTCTGGAGGTGGTCATGGGCCGGCTGCGTGACCTGGTCGCCGAGGCGCTGGCCGCGGTCCTGGCGCGGCCGGCCCGGGTCGCCCTGACGGCGCTCGGCATCCTGCTCGGCATCGGTGCGCTGGTCGCCACCGTGGGTCTGACCACCACGGCCGGCGCCCAGATCGTCAGCCGATTCGACGCGCTCGCCGCCACCGAGGTGGTGGTGGTACCGACCGAGTCCGCGGTGCAGGCGACCCGGAGCGAGCTGCCGTTCGACGCCGAGGAGCGGCTGCACCGGCTCAACGGGGTGGTCGCCGCCGGCACCCTCAGCGAGCTGTCCGAGGTGCCGGTGCGGTCGACGACCGTGGTGGACCCGCTGGCCCCGCCCCAGCCGCCGGCGCGGCTGTTCGCCGCCTCCCCCGGCCTGGTCGGCGCGGTCCGCGGCACGGTCGGCAGCGGACGCTGGTTCGACGCCGGGCACTCCGACCGCGCCGACCCGGTGGTGGTGCTCGGCCGGATGCTCGCCGACCGCCTCAACATCTCCGACGTCTCCCGCCAACCCGTGGTCTTCCTCGACGACCGGCCGTACGTGGTCATCGGGGTGCTCGACCGGGTCGAGCGGCTGCCCGAGCTGCTCTCGGCCGCGATCATCCCGGACGGCACCGCCCGCGCCCGCTACGGCCTGGAGGCGCCCGGTTCGGTGCGGATCGAGACCGCGATCGGCGCCGCCCGGCTCATCGCCGGCCAGGCCCCGTTGGCGCTGGCCCCGCACGCACCGGAGCGGGTCACGGTCATCGAACGGCCCGAGCCCGAGGCGACCCGGGCGCAGGTCGCCGACGACGTCCGCGCGCTGTTCCTCGTGCTCGGCGGGGTGTCCCTGGTCATCGGCGCGGTCGGCATCGCCAACACCACCCTGGTGTCCGTCCTCGAACGCACCAGCGAGATCGGCCTGCGGCGCAGCCTCGGCGCACGCCGGGTCGACGTCGCGGTCCAGTTCCTCATCGAGTCCGCGATGATCGGGCTGCTCGGCGGGGTCCTCGGCGGCTCGCTGGGGGTCCTGGTCACCGTCGCCGTCTCCTACGCCCAGACGTGGACCCCGGTCATGCCGCCCTGGCTGCCACCGGCCGCCGCCGGGCTCGGGGTGCTGGTCGGGCTGGTCGCCGGCGCGTACCCGTCCTGGCGCGCCGCCACCGTCGAACCCATCGCGGCCCTGCGCACGGAGTAGCGGCACCGACAGCGGCACCTTCCGGTGCCTCGCGGCGCCACGTGGTGGCGCCGACGGAAAACCGGGTGCCGCGCACCGGTCGGACAGGTAGTGTGGTCGGTTCGCCGATCGTCCGCCAACCAACTTCCGTCCCGTGCGAGGGGTGTCCACGCATGTCGTCCGACCGACCGACGATCGACCGACATTCCACCGACCTGTCCGCAACCGACTCACCACCGACCGATTCGTCACATGCCGGCGCGGCTGCCGCCGGGGACTCGGAGCTCGCCGCGGAGCGGGCGCACCTCGCCGCGTCCCGGGCGGCGCTGCGGCGGATGCGGGAACGCGCCGAACACCTCTACCGCACCGGTGCCGGGGTAGCCTGGGACGGCTACAGCGCCGAGACGCTGGGCACCACCCTGTGGCGGCGGGTGCTCGAACTCGCCGACCAGCCGGACACGCCGCTGTTCTTCGGCAAGATCACGTTCGGGGACACCGGGGAGCAGGCCGGCGAGGCGCACTACATCGGCCGCCGCCACGTCACCGACGACGAAGGCGAGCCGATGGTGCTCGACTGGCGCGCCCCACTGTCCCGCGTGTTCTACCGGGCCAGCGCCGCCGACCCGCACGGCGTGGCGGTACGCCGCCGGTTCGGCTTCGCCGGCGGCGAACTCACCGCGTACGAGGACGAACACCTCGACCGCGGGGAGGACCTCGGCACCGCCAGCCGCATCCTCACCGCCGAGATCGAACGGCCGCGGGTCGGGCCGATGCGCGACATCGTCGCCACCATCCAGCCCGACCAGGACGAGATCGTCCGCACCGACCTCGCCACCACCGTCTGCGTGCAGGGGGCGCCGGGCACCGGCAAGACCGCGGTGGGGCTCCACCGGGCCGCCTACCTGCTGTACGCGTACCGGGAGCGGCTGCGCCGGGCCGGCGTGCTCGTGGTCGGGCCGAACCGGGCGTTCCTCCGCTACATCGGGGCGGTGCTGCCCGCCCTCGGCGAGGTCGAGGTGCAGCAGGTCACCGTGGACGAACTGTTCACCACGCCGGTACGCGGCAGCGACCCGCCCGACGTGGCGGCGCTCAAGCACGACGCCCGCATGGCCGAGGTGCTGCGGCGCGCCCTGTGGCGCCGGGTCACCGAGCCGACCGAACCGCTGGAGGTACCGGACGGGTCGATGCGGCTGCGGCTGCGTCCCTCCGTGCTCGCCGAAGTGGTGACCGAGGCGCGGGAGTCCGGCGTCCCGTACGCCACCGGCCGGGAACGGGTGCTCACCCAGGTGGTCAACCTGCTGCGTCGACAGGTGGAGCTGCGACGGGCGTCCTCGCCTTCCGACGCCTGGGTACGCCGGATCGGCCGCTCCCGGCCGGTGACCGCGTTCCTGGACGCCGTCTGGCCGCAGGTGACCCCGGAGGAGCTGGTGTTCCGGCTGCTGTCCGATCCGGAGGAGCTGGCCGCGGCCGCCGCCGGCCTGCTCGACCCCGAGGAGCAGGAACGTCTGCTGTGGCGCCGCCGACCCCGGTCGGTGCGCTCCGCGCCGTGGAGCCCGGCGGACGCGGTCCTCGTCGACGAGGCGGCCGGGCTGATCGCGCGTACCCCTGGCTTCGGCCACGTGGTGGTGGACGAGGCGCAGGACCTCTCACCGATGCAGGCGCGGGCGCTGGCCCGCCGCAGCGTCCACGGGTCGCTCACCGTGCTCGGCGACCTCGCCCAGGCCACCGCGCCGTGGTCGGTCACCGACTGGCGGACGCTGCTCGCCCACCTGGGCCGGCCGGAGGCGGGCGTGGCACCGCTGACCACCGGGTTCCGGGTCCCGGCGGCGGTGCTGGCGCTCGCCAACCGGCTGCTGCCGGCGCTCGGCGTGGACGTGCCGCCGGCGGTGTCGCTGCGCCGCGACGGCGAGCTGGAGGTCCGGCAGGTGCCCGATGCGGTGGCGGCGGTGGTGGAGGCCACCGCGGACGCGCTGCGCCACGAGGGCTCGGTCGGGGTGATCGCAGCCGACGGGGACGTGCCCGCGGTGGCGGCGGCCCTGGCCGGGGCCGGGATCGCGACCACCGGGCCGGACGACCCGGGCGCGTCCCGGGTCACCGTGGTGCCGGCGACCGTCGTCAAAGGACTTGAGTACGACCACGTGGTGGTGGTCGAGCCGGCCGCGATCGTCGCCGCCGAGCCGCGCGGCCTGCACCGGTTGTACGTGGTGCTCACCCGGGCGGTGTCCCGGCTGACCGTGCTGCACGCGGCTCCGCTGCCGGAGCCGCTCTCCGCCGACTCCTGACGCCGGGTCGACGCGCGTCGGATGCTCCGGCCGGGATCGTCAACGCCCTTCCCCGGCCAGCAGATCGTCCGGGGTGAAGACACGGACGTCCGGATGGCTCGACAGCTCGTCCGTGGCGCCGCCCCGCGACCAGAACGCGTACACCGTGGACGGTCCCGGCGGCACCGGCAGGTGGGCGGCGCGGGCGCGCAGTTCCGCCAGGTCGCGGACGGTGAGCGGGCGTTCCCGCCAGCGGCACTCCCCGACCAGCACCGGCTGGTCACCGGAGAGCGCGAGGACGTCGATCTCCGCGGTCTCGTCCCGCCACCAGCGGCCGACCACCGTGTCGGCCGGCAGCTCACCGGCGACCACCATCCGCTGCACGTGCGCCCGCGCCGCCTCCTCGAACACCGCCGCCAGGTGCCGGCGCCAGCTGCCCTCGGTACGCCGCATCACCGCCTCGCCCTGACCGCCCTCGACGAGGTCGGCGTCCTCCCGCAGCACGGCGAACCAGTACGCGAGGTAGGTGTCGGCGATCTCGTAGAGCGGGTCGGCGGTGCGGGCTGCCCCGACCGGGCGGACGACGCGTACGTACCCGGCGCGGCGCAGCCGGTCGAGGGTGTAGTCGATGCGCTGCTGGGCGCGGCCGGCGATCCGCGAGCGGCGCCGGGCACCGCCGGCGATGGCCGCCAGCACCCGTTCGTAGCCGCCGCGGCAGTCGAGGTCCTCCGACAGGATGTCCATGGCGTCGCGCAGCAGCAGGCCACCCGGGGTGAAGGCCAGCTCGCGGAGGTTGTCGGCGGTGGACCGGTCGGGTCGCCAGCGGCGCAGGTGCAGCGGGTAACCACCGCACGCGGCGTACGCCTCCAGCAGGGTCACGGCCGGGAGGTCGGGCAGGAAGCCGGCGGCGTCCGCCAGTGGGAACGGGTCCATCCGCAGCTCGAGGGTGGCGCGCCGGTGCAGCCCGCCGCGGGGGCCGCGCATCTCCTCCATGACCGCGACCGCCGACCCGGTGAGCACGAGCATGAGCCGCTGGTCGCGGACGACGTTCTCCCAGACCGCCGAGATCAAGTCGGCGAAGTCCGCCCGGCCGGCGAGGAGCCTCGGCGCCTCGTCGATGACCACAAGAAGCGGACGTTCGGTGGCGAGGCGCACCACGAAGCGCAGCGCCGCCTCCCAGTCGGGGAAGCCCTCGGGGACGAGGTCGGTCACCTCGTCGCCGAGCTGTTCGCGGATCCGGTCGGCGAACCGTCGGAGCTGCCGCTGCTCGCTGTCCTGCCGGGTGGCGGTGAAGTAGACGGCGCGCCTGTCCGAGGCGACGTGGGTCAACAGGTAGGTCTTGCCGACCCGCCGCCGTCCCCAGACCACCACGAGCTGGGGCTCGCCGGCTGTGGCCCGCTCCCACGCCGCGGCAAGCGCCGTTCGCTCCGCGGTACGCCCGATGATCTCCACCGCTCCAGCCTACGGGCGACCTCGACGTGGTGCAAATAGTTTGTAGTACAAACAGTTTGTAGTACGAATACTTTGCACCAACTCGCGCCGCCGATCAGCGGGGGCCGTCGGTGTCGAGCGCCGCCTCGAGCGCGTCGCGGTCCGAGATGTCGACGAGGAAGCCGCCGCCGGCATCACCGTGGGCGGGGAGAGGCTCGACTGGCTCCGGTCTCTCCGGCGGGCGGGACAGTACGCGCCGCAGCCCCTCGGCGACCAGGCTGGCGGACGTCCGGCCCTCGGCGCGGGCGTGGGCCATCGCCTCCGTCACCAGGGCATCCGGCAGGTCGACGGTCACCCTCACGCAGACGAGCGTGTCAGCTCGGACGCGGGTGTGCACGACCGCCGGGTCTGGGCGAGGGCGGCGACCGGCGGCGGGCGACGACCGCGTACCACAGGGCGCCAGCGGCCAGCACCCCGGCGCCCGCCAGCACGCTGGCCGGCGGCAGGGTGACTGCGAGCACCAGACAGCCGACCAGCCCGACCACCGCCACCGCCTGCACCGGCAACCGGCGGCCCGGCTCCCGGCCCAGGGTCAGCGCCGAGGCGTTCGCGATCGCGTAGTACACCAGCACGGTCATGCTGGAGAACCCGATCGCGTCCCGGATGTCGCCCAGTGACACCAGCACCACAACCGCCAGCGCCACCACCAGCTCGGCCCGGTGCGGTGTGCGGAAGCGGGCGTGCACGGCGTCCAGCGCCCCGGGCAGGTCCCGGCGACGCGCCATCGCCAGCACCGTGCGCGACACCCCGGCGAGCAGCGCCACCAGCACCCCGGTGACCGCCACCCCGGCCCCGATCCGCACCACGGTGGCGAGCGGCGGCGCCCCGGCGTCGGTCACCACCTCGACCAGCGGCGCGGTCACCCCGGCCAGCCGGTCCGGGCCCAGCACCAGCAGGCACACCCCCGCCACCGCTGTGTAGATCCCGAACACCACGCCCAGCGCCAGCGGGATCGCCCGCGGGACCGTGCGCGCCGGGTCACGGACCTCCTCTCCCATGGTGGCGATCCGCGCGTACCCGGCGAACGCGAAGAAGATCAGCCCGGCGGCGGTGAGCGCCCCGTACGGGCCGGCGGACTCCCCCACGGTCAGCCGGCCGGCCGCGAGATCGCCGCCGGCGAGGCCCCCGACCAGCCCGGTCACCACCACCGTGGCCAGCACCAGCAGGGTCACGGTCACCAGCAGCCGGGTGACCCGGGCGGTCTTCTCCACCCCGAGCAGGTTGACCACGGTCAGCACCACCACCGCGGCCACCGCCACCGGCCGGGCGTACGCCGGCCACAGGTACACGCCGATGGTCAGCGCCATCGCCGCGCAGGAGGCGGTCTTGCCGGCCACGAACCCCCAGCCGGCCACGAACCCGGCGAACGGGCCGAGGCGGCGGCGCGCGTACACGTAGGTGCCGCCGGACTCCGGGTAACGGGCGGCGAGCCGGGCCGAACTGGTGGCGTTGCAGAACGCGACCAGGCCGGCGACGCCCACGGCGACGAGCAGCGCCGCACCCGAGCCGGCCTCCGCGGCCGCCGGCGCGAACACCACGAACACGCCGGCGCCGAGCATCGAGCCGAGCCCGATGAGCACCGCGTCGCCGACACCGAGCCGGCGGGCGAGCCGGTTCACCCGTGCTCCGGCGCGTTCGCCTCCGATCCGCCCACCTGTTCAGTGTGGTCCGGCAGAGCCGTCCGCTCGGTCCGCTTCCCGTCACCCAGCGGCGGCGGCCACGGCACCAGGCGCAGGGTGCGCTCGAACGCGAGACCCAGCGCCACCCCGGCCAACCCGTCGGTGAACCAGTGCCACGACAGGTACGTGCTCGCCGCGATCACGATCAGCGGGGGCGCGATCCGCACCACCCGGCGTACCACCGTCGGAGGCGCGGCCAGCCCGTACGCGCGCAGCAGCCCGACCACCAGGGCGAGGATCACCGCGTACCACAGGATGCTGTTGGCGGCGTGCCCGCCCGGGTAGCCCTCGGCGTACTCCCCCGGTGGCAGCGGTCCCATCAACTGCACGGTCTGCTCGGCCGGCAGCCGCGAGCTGGGGGCGCCCCGCTCGGTGAGGGTCTTGAGCCCGAGCACGGTGGGGACGATGAGCACCGCGGCGGCCGCCACGTACAGCGGCGGGACGAGTGAGCGCAGCCGTAGCGCAAGCCACGCCGACAGGGCGACCGAGACCGCGAGCAGGATGCCGCCCTGACCGAGCAGGTTGGCGGTGCGGGCGACCTGGTAGGCGACCGGCGGCCGGTGCGCCTTCGCCCACTCGTCGATCGCCAGGTCCAGGCTGATCAGCGGGCCGCCGACGGCGAGCGCGGCGGTCAGCGCGGCGAAGGCGGCCAGGCAGGCGAAGATGACGAGGAGGTCCCGGCGCACGAGCGCACCCTACCGCTCGGGCACACTCGGTACCATCGTCAGCGCCGCCGACGTAGCTCAACCGGCAGAGCAGCCGCCTTGTAAGCGGCAGGTTAGGGGTTCGAGCCCCCTCGTCGGCTCCACCTGCGGAAACGGCGCTCGGCGCAGTGCTCGCCGGCGTCGTGAGGCCGCCTCCACGCAGGCGGCCGCTCCCCTTTCTCTCTTCTGGACCGCTGGATGGGCATGCTGGACCTCGACGACTACGCGCGCCGGGTGCGCGACGCCGGGTTGGGCCACCGGCTCGAGGCGCTGCTCGCCGCGGTCCGCCCCTCCGTCCGGCTCGAGCCACAGCCATCCGACCCCGACGCCGATGTCGGACGCTCCCATCTGTGGGGGTGCCCCGATCTGCCGTCGGACGTGCCGTGGCCGACGCACCCCGACGGCCGGCCACTCGTGTTCATCGCCCAGATCAACCTGGCCGAGATGCCCCGGGAGGTCGTGGACGGGGTACTCCCCACCGACGGATGGCTCCACCTCTTCTACGACGTCGAGGAGCAGCCGTGGGGCTTCGACCCCGCGGACCGCGGCGGCTGGGCGCTGCTCTACACCCCCGCCGGAACCACGCTCACGCCACGCCAGCCGCCGGGCGGAAACGACTCCGGCATCGGCGAGCGACCGGTGACCCTGGGGGCGCGGGTCGAGCAGACGGTCGTGCCCCCGTTCACCGTCGATGCCGACCGCATCCTCACCGAGCAGGAGAACCACCGCTACGCGGACGCCCTCGAGGACCACGTCGAGGCCGCGTGGGACGAGCGGATCCACCGCCTGCTCGGTCACCCCGACCTGATCCAGGGCGACATCCAACTCGAGAGCCAGCTCGCCGCCCACGGCATCTACGTCGGTGGTGCCGATCACCTCGCCGATCCCCGTGCCACGGCGCTCGCCGCCGGCGCCGCCGACTGGCGCGTGCTTCTCCAGGTCGACAGCGACGACGACAACGGCGTCTACTTCGGCGACAGCGGGCGCATCTACCTCATGATCCGCGAGCAGGACCTCGCCGCCGCCCGGTGGGACGACACCTGGCTCGTCCTCCAGTGCTACTGACCCGGCGGGCCGGCACGACCGGCGCCGCCCCTTCTCGAGTTGCGGTTGCGGCCGGGGCGTCTAGGTTGACCGGTACGCGGTCCGCCGCGCCACTTCTACTCGGATCGTCCGGCACGTTCCTGCCGGTGGAAGGAAGGCCCCGCGATGGCTTCTGTCACGTTCGAGAAGGCGTCCCGGCTCTACCCGGGCGCGACATCCCCCGCCGTCGACCAGCTCGACCTGGCGATCGAGGACGGGGAGCTGATGGTCCTGGTCGGCCCGTCCGGGTGCGGCAAGTCCACCTGTCTGCGGATGGTGGCCGGCCTGGAGGAGGTCACCTCCGGTGCGGTGTACATCGGCGGCGAGGACGTCACCGACCTGCCGCCCAAGGAGCGCGACGTGGCGATGGTGTTCCAGAACTACGCGCTCTACCCGCACATGACGGTGTTCGAGAACATGGCGTTCGCGCTGAAGCTGCGCAAGACCCCGAAGGAGGAGATCCGGGAACGGGTCCTGCGCGCCGCCCGGATGCTGGAGCTGGAGGAGCTTCTCGACCGCAAGCCGAAGGCGCTGTCCGGCGGGCAGCGCCAGCGGGTGGCCATGGGGCGGGCGATCGTCCGGGAACCGCAGGTGTTCCTCATGGACGAGCCGCTGTCGAACCTGGACGCGAAGCTGCGGGTGCAGACCCGCTCCCAGATCGCCAGCCTCCAGCAGCGGCTGGGCATCACCACCATCTACGTCACCCACGACCAGGTGGAGGCGATGACTCTCGGCCACCGGGTGGCGGTGCTGCTGGACGGGGTGCTGCAGCAGGTGGACACTCCGCGGACGCTGTACGACCGGCCGGCCAACGTGTTCGTGGCCGGGTTCATCGGCTCCCCGGCGATGAATTTGCCCACCCTGCCGCTGACCGACTCGGGTGCCCGGCTCGGCGACCTGCTGCTACCCCTTGCCCGCGAGCAGGTACGCGCGGCGCAGGCCGACGGCGGGGACGGCACGGTCACCGTCGGGTTCCGCCCGGAGGATGTGCAGGTGGTGGGGGCGGCCGACCGTGGCCTGCCGGTCACCGTCGAGCTGGTGGAGGACCTGGGCGCGCACTCCCACGTGTACGCGGTGGCCACACTGGACGGTGGACCGTTGCGGCTGGTGGTGACGGTGGACCGGTCGCAAACGCCCCGGGTGGGTGAGACCGTCCACGTCCGGCCGGCCGACGACCGGCTCCACGTGTTCCACCCGGTGACCGGCACCCGGATCTGACGACCCCGGCGCTCCGGCGCCGACCTCGGGAGTGCCCGGGTGACGTGCAGGCGGTGGTCCGGCGGCGCGGGCCGCCGGACCACCGCACTCAGCCGTGGGACCAGCGGGTGCAGCGGGCCCGGGCGAGCAGACGCCGCAGCACCACCAGCTCGCCGGGCTCGTGCCAGGCCAGCCGGCGCAGCACCTTGACCGTGGTCCACACCTCGCCGTCGCGGTGACGGACGAGGTCGCGCGGCAGGCTCTCCAGCGCCGCGCGCACGTGCGCGTGCGAGGACCGCAGCTCCTCGACCAGGTCGTCGCGCCGGGGTGGGGGCGGCACGCCCAGGCCGGTCAGGTAGTAGCGGCTCTCGGTGTCGGCGATGTGCCAGGCGAGCTGGCGGGCGGTACGCCAGCGCGCCCAGGCGGGCAGCCGCCGGGCCGGGTCCTCCCAGTCGAGTTCGGCCTCGGAGGCGGTGGACACCAGCCGGATCGTCTCCTCGCGGGCGGCCTGAAGCAGGCACAGAGTGGCCGCCAGCTCCCGGTCGGTGGCCGGTTCGTGGTCGCGCGCGAACGCCTGCTCGTCGCCGTGCACCCGTTCGACCACCGTGAACTCCTCGGCCGGGTGCCCGGTCGCCACCTCCAGCGCGGCGAGCGCCGCCGCCTCGTCCGGTCCCTGGCCGACCAGACCCCAGTACGCCGGCTCGAAGGTCCAGGCGACCGCGGCACCCTCCCGGTAGGTGCCGACCCCGGTCTCGACGTAGACGTCCACGGCCGTACCGACAGGTCAGGCCTGCGTGCGGCGGCGCCGGTTCACCTCGGCCAGCGCGATCGCGGCGGCCACTCCGGCGTTGAGGGTCTCCACGTCCGAGGTCATCGGGATCGCCACCCGCATGTCGCAGGTCTCCGCCACCAGCCGGGTCATGCCGCGACCCTCGGAGCCGACCACCAGCACCAGCGGCCCGGTGGCCAGTTCCAGGTCGTAAAGGTCGAGTTCGGCGTCGGCGTCCAGCCCGACCACCATGAACCCGGCCTCCTGACAGGTCTTCAGCGCCCGGGTCAGGTTGGTCACCCGGGCCACCGGGATGCGGGCCGCGGCACCCGCGCTGGTCCGCCAGGCGGTGGCGGTCATCTCCACCGACCGCCGCTCGGGCATGAACACCCCGTGCGCCCCGAGCGCCGCCGCCGACCGGATCACCCCGCCGAGCGTCCGCGGGTCGGCGACCCCGTCCATCGCCACCAGCAGCGGGGCCGTGTGCTCCTGCGCGGCGGCGAGCAGGTCGTCGAACGGCTCGTACGCGTACGGCGGGACCTGCAGCCCCACCCCCTGGTGCAGGACGCCGCCGGTGAGCCGGTCCAGCTCGGCCCGGCTGACCTCGAGCACGGGGACGCCCTGGTCGCCGGCGATCCGCCGGATCTCGGTGATCCGCTCGTCGACGTCGACGCCGACCATGAGGTAGAGCGCGGTGGCGGGCACGTGCGCCCGCAGCGCCTCCAGCACCGGCAGTCGGCCGACGAGCAGCTCCGGCGCGCCCTTGGGCGGGTTGGCCTTGCGACCGGGCACCACGGCGGGCCGGCCCCGACCGGCGCCGCCGCGCTGGGCGCGCGCCTCGGCGGCCGCCCGCTTCTCGCGTTCCTTCTTGCGGGCCGTGCTGCGGGGCATCGGCTCGTCTCCGGCGTACGCCTTGTGCCAGGGGCGCTCGGAGGCGGGCAGGGTGCGGCCCTTGCCGCCGCGCCGACGGGCGCTGCCGGAGCCGCCCGCCGGCGTGCCCTTGGGCGTGGTGCGGCGGCCGCGTCGCTGCGAGTTGCCCGGCATCAGCCGGCCACCGTCCACCGCGGACCGCTCGGGGTGTCCTCCACCACGATGCCGGCCTGCTTGAGCTGGTCACGCACGGCGTCGGCGGTCGCCCAGTCCTTGCGGGCCCGGGCGGCCTCCCGCTGTTCGAGCGCCAGCCGCACCAGCGCGTCCACCGTGCTGCGCCAGCGCTGCCCGTCGTCGCCGGTGCTGAACGCCGGGTCGAACGGGTCCAGCCCGAGCGTGTCGAGCATCCCGCGTACCGCGCCCAGCGCCTCCCGCAGGCCCGCCTCGTCACCGGTGTCGTACGCGCTGTTGCCCCGCCGCATGGTGTCGTGCACGACGGCGAGCGCCCGCGGCGTGTTGAGGTCGTCGTCCATCGCCTCGCGGAACTCGGCGGGCAGGTCACCGAAGCCGGCGGGGGGCCCCCCCCCCCCCCCCCCCGGGGGGGGGCGGGGGGGGGCCCCCACCCCGGGGGGTGGGGCCCCCCCCCCCCC
>CAZSNW010000017.1:0-316 GCA_964608245.1 uncultured Micromonosporaceae bacterium | reverse complement strand
GCCGATCCGCTCGGTGGCGCGCTGCACGAAGGCGACGAGCCGGTCGTAGGCGACCGCGGCCTCCCGCAGCGCCTCGTGCGAGTAGTCGATGCGGGACCGGTAGTGCGCGGCGACGAAGTAGTAGCGCAGGTGGACCGGCTTGAGCCCGAGCTGGCCGACCGTTCCCAGGTCGACGACGTTGCCCTCGGACTTGCTCATCTTCGACTCTCCGAGGTTGAGCAGTCCGTTGTGGACCCAGGTGCGGGCGAAGCCGAGCCCGGCGGCGCGGGACTGGGCCTGCTCGTTCTCGTGGTGCGGGAAGACCAGGTCCATCCCA
>CAZSNW010000016.1:0-20515 GCA_964608245.1 uncultured Micromonosporaceae bacterium | reverse complement strand
ATGTAGAGGTGGCGACCTCAGGAGAGCGACCTCATGACAGTCCGCACCACTCGTTTCTCGACCGGCACGGGCTCTACACCTATAGCTACCTGGCAGAGCTGTTTGAGATGTGGAGCCAGGGACAGCGGTACGGCGGCGCACTCACCTGGGAGTTCCTAGAGGTGACCAACGTCGACCTCGATCTCGTGCTGCCCGGCGACGTGCCCAATCCGTTGGTGGAGATTCGCTACTGCATCGATGCCACCAACTGGTACAAGATCGACATCACCGCCGGCGAACGAGTCGGTGAACCCGGCAGCCGTACCATCTGGCATGTACCAGCAAGTTGGGACGACGGCTCTCTCGGCTCCACCGAAGGCTGGCTGCTCGGCTGGCGATCTGAGGAGGGGCCGTGCTGACGAGCAACCGCACCCGTCCCGCTCCTTTGCCCGGTCGACGCTTCCACCCCGCGTCAAGTACCGCGCTGCTGGCCGTACTCGTCCTAGCCTCCGTAGCGGTTCAGGAGACGGAGGCGACCGCACAGGATGCCGTCAGCTGCCCACCCGGGCAGGTAGTCGGGCCTGGCCCGGAACCCGGAGAACGCCTGTGTTACGCCTATGCCTCAGGCGGCATCCTGCCGATCGACCAGCCACTGCGGGTGACCGCACCGGCGAGCGGCGCGGTCCAGCGCTGGTGTTACCGACGTGACGACGGTGTCGACGGCTGGGCCGGGCCACACCGGGTGCCGTGCCAGTTCGAAGGCTGGTGGTACAACCCGCGCTGGGACTGCTACATGAGGCCCGGCCGACTCCAGCAACCGTTGGAGTACGAGCCACCGCGGTGGGATCTGGCGGATGGTGAGCCGGGACGATTGCTGGAGTGGCGCTGTTTCCCGCCCCAGGAGGACCCGCTCGGTCGGCCGATGTGGTCGCACAGCGACGCCGACCCGATCGGCGTCTGGGTCCGGTCGATGTTCATCTACGGTCCGGCCAACCCCACCGGGTGGGGTGGCCTGCCGGCCGTGATACCCGGGCTGTGGGCTGAGGCCGTCAACTCCCTCGGCCTGGCCGGCCCGGTCATCGCCACCTCCCCACCACTGCACCGGGGTGGGATCGTCAACCTGCCCACCTGGCTGTGGACCGAGGACCGGGGTCGCACCTGGCCCGATACACCCCTGCATGCCCGTGCCGACGCCAGGCCCGACGGCATCGACGCGTGGGTGGACGTGTGGGCCGAACCGGTGCGCATCACCTGGTATCCGGGTGACGGCTCCGCACCGATCGTCTGCGACCACCCGGGCGTCCGGTGGGAGCGCGGCATGGGTGATGAGGGCCATGGCGAGTGCGCCCACACCTACCGGTGGCACAGCCACGACGAACCGGGCGGCGCCTACACCCTCACCGGGGTCACCACGTGGCGGCTGCGCTGGCAGGTCAACGGCGGCACCGACTCCGGCGTACTCGAGGTGCAGGTCGGTACCACGGCCGACTACGAGGTGATGGAGGTCCACGTCCTCGTCTACCACCACTGACCACTGCTCGACGTCTTCGAACCTTCGGATACCAACCGACGTTCCTGTGAGGAGTGCATGACACCCCAGACCACCACCCCGCGTACCGGATCCACCACGGTCGTTGCCGCTCGCAGCGTCCGGACGCCCGACCACCACTCGGGGGTGCGGTCGTGACCACCACCGTCCCCGAGATCCGCACCGGCGAACCGGTCGCCGCCCCGTCCGGTCCCGCCGAACGGCGCATGCGGCTCGGTCACCTCGCGCTCGCGGTGGCCCTCATCGCGGTCGGCGCCCTCGGCACCACCGGCCTGGTGACCGCGGTGTCCGCCGACGGCGAGTACCTCGCGCTCGCCCGCGAGGTCCAGTACGGCGCCCAGATCAGCCACGCGGACCTCATCACCGTCCGCATCAACCGTGCCCCCGGCCTCGACCCGGTCCCCGCCAAGGACATCGACCGGGTGGTCGGCGCGTACGCCACCATGCGGATCGCCGCCGGCACGCTCCTCACGCCCGCGCACCTGACCCCGACCCCGGTCCCCGGACCCGGCTACCACGTGGTGGGGGTGACGCTGCGCGGCGACCGGCTGCCGGCGCGGCACCCGCGACCGGGTGAGCCCGTGCTGCTCGTCGCCACGCCCGACCGCTCCAACCTCACCGGTGAGACGGACGGTCCCCCGCAGACCTGGTCGGCGACGGTGACCGCGGTGTCCGGCGGTGACCAGGGCGGATTCCTCGGCGGCTCCGGTGGCGCCGGCACGGTGACGCTCGACGTCGCGGTCCCCGCCGACCAGGCCCCGACCATCGCCACGCTGGCCGCCGCCAACCGGCTCGTGGTCCTGCTCGCGGGGAGCTGACCGTGCCTGTCATCGCACTGACCACCGCCAAGGGCAGCCCGGGTGCCACCACCGCCGCACTCGCCCTGACGCTCACCTGGCCCGAGCGGTGCGTGCTGGCCGAGTGCGACCCCGCCGGCGGTTCCGTCCTGGCCGGCTACCTGGCCGGGGCGCTGCCAGCCGACCGGGGCATCCGGGAGCTGGCCGTGGCCGAGCTGCGCGGCGAGGACCTCCGGCAGGCCTGGTGGGGGCAGCTGGTGGACCTGCACGCCCCCCACCGCCAGCGGCTGCTCCTGCCCGGCATCACCGACCCGGTGCAGTCCGGGACCCTCCGACCGGTGTGGGACCGGCTGGCCACCTTCTTCGGCGACCTGGCGCGTACCGACGGCTACACCGTCTTTGCCGACTGTGGACGGTTGGCGGCGCCGAACCCGCCCTGGCCGGTACTCTGCGCCGCCGACCTGGTCCTGCTCGTGCTCCGCCCCACCCTGCCCGACATGTCCGCGGCCCTGCCGGTCCTCCGCACCCTCCGCGGCCAGCTCGCCGAGCACGGCACCCCGCTGGCCCTGCTGTTGACCGGCCCCGGCGACCAACCCGGCGGCACCGTCGCCCGCGACCTGCGGACCCCGGTCGTCGCCGCCCTGCCCGACGACCCGCGCGCCGCCCGCGTGCTCAGCCACGGCGGCACGGTCAAGGCCAACTCGGCGCTGATGCGTGCCGCCGCCGGCGCGTACCGACGGCTCACCCGCCACATCGCCGCCTGGCAGGAGGAGCTGCGCGCGCGTAACGCCGCCGGCGCGGGTGACCAGCTGGTCGCCGCCCACGGACAGGAGGCCACCCCGTGACCCACCCCTCCGCCACCGTCACGCAGCCGGCCCCGACCCGACCGACCGTCGGCTCCTCCGCCGCACCCCGGGTCGACTTCGCCACGGTACGCGCACTGCGCGACGCGGTGGCCGCCGAACTCTCCCAGCTCCTGCACGGCCGGACCGTCGACGCCACCCGCCGCCAGCTGGAGGGTGAGCGGATCGCGGCCCGCCACGTACGCGAGTGGGTGGACGACCGTCGCCGCGCCGGCGACCCGCTACCCGCCGCGTACGAGCGGGTGCTGCTCGACGCGGTGGTCGCCGAGCTGGTCGGACTCGGCCGGCTGCAGCTGCTGCTCGCCGACCCCGACGTGGTCGAGATCCACATCCTGGGTCACGACAAGGTACGCGTGGAGTACGCCGACGGCTCCGTCGTCACCGGAGAGCCGGTCGCCGACAGCGACGAGGAGCTGCTGGAGATCCTGCAGACGCTGGCCCGGCGCGCCGGCAGCGAGCGGAGCCTGTCGCCGGCCACCCCGTACCTGTCGATGGAGCTGCCGGACCAGCACCACAGTCGGTTGACCGCGGTGGCCTGGGTGACGCCACGACCGCACGCCGCGATCCGCCGCCACCGGGTGATGGACGTCGACCTCGACGGGCTGGTCGCACTCAACATGATCAGCGAGCCGCTGCGCGACCTCTTCCGGGCCGCGATGGCCGCCGAACTCAACATCATGATCGCGGGCCTCGGCGGTGCCGGGAAGACGACGCTCGCCCGGGCGCTGGCGGCTGAGATCCCGCCCACCGAGCCGGTGGTGGTCATGGAGGACCGCCGGGAACTCGGCCTGCACACCAGCGGCCGGCACCCGTGGGCGATGAGCCTGGAGGCGCGGCAGGGGCACGGTGAGCTGGACGCCCGGGGACGGCACCGGGGCGAGGTGACGCTGGCCGACCTCATCCCGGTCTCGCTGAGCCTCGGCGTGGTGCGGATCATCGTCGGCGAGGTCCGCGGCCACGAGATCGTCGCCATGCTGCAGGCGATGACCACCAGTCGGGGTTCACTGTGCACCATCCACGCCCGCACCCCGTACGCGGTGGTCGACCGGGCGGTCGAGCTGGCGCTGGCCCACGGCGGCACGATGACCGCCGAACTGGCACAGCGCATGATCGCCGGCGCGCTCGACCTCATCGTCTACGTCGACGTGGTCGACGAGACCCGACGCGGCGGCCGCAAACACCGGTACGTGTCCCACGTGCTCGAGGTGATCGGGGCCGGCGAGGGCGGCCAGGTGGTCACCACCGAACTGTTCGGCCCCGGACCGGACGGCCGCGCGGTGCCGCGTCACCACCCGGAGCGGTTGCGGGAGACGCTGCGCCGGGCCGGATACGACAGCCGCACGGTCGCGTCGTACCTCGCCACCGGGGACGGCGGCTGGCGGGCGCCGCTCGAGGTGCGGGCAGGTGGCCGGTGAACGCGTTCCCGCTCGCCGCTCTGCCCGGCACGTTGATCGGCGCCGGGGTGGCGCTGCTGCTGCGTGAACTGCTCGGCATCCGGCCACCGGCCGGGCGGCCGCCCCACCGGCTGGTGGCGCTGGCCCGGCTGGTCTGGTCCGGCCGCGGACGCACACCGGCCGCCCGCCGTGCCCACCGGATCCGGTTGCTCGTGGCCGGTCTCGCCGGCGCGGCGGTGTGGCTGCTGACCGGTCTGCCGGTGCTGGGTCTGGTGTGTGCGCTCGCGGTGTTCGGGGTGCCGTGGCTGCTGGCCGCGGACACCGCGGAGCGGCGGGCGATCGCCCGGGTGGAGGCGGTCGGCGAGTGGACCCGCCGGCTGCGGGACGTGGCCGGTACCGGCGCCGGTCTGCAGGCCGCCATCGCCGCCGCGGCGGCCACCGCACCGGCGACCATCGCCGACCAGGTGGGCCGGCTCGCCGCCCGGTTGCAGGCGGGCTGGCCGGCGACGCGGGCGCTGTACGCGTTCGCCGACGAGATCGCCGACCCGGTATGTGACCAGATCGTGGCCGCGCTGCTGCTGCACCTGCGCGACCGCGGCGACAAGTTGGGGACGGTGCTGTCGTCCATCGCCGACGCGGCGGCCAAGGAGGTGGCGGTCCGCAAGGAGGCGGACGCGGAACGGGCCTCGGCCAGGTTCTCCATCCGGTTCATGACCGGCTTCAGCGTGCTGGTGGCGGCGGTGGCCGCGTTCAGCGGTGACTACATGGCCCCCTACGCCAGCGGCACCGGTCAGGTGGTGATGGCTCTGCTGACCACGATCTTCATCGGACTGTTGCTGTGGGTGCGGGCGTTGACCCGGCCGGTGGCGGCGCCGCGCCTGCTCTCCCGGCAGGGGGTGGGGTCGTGAACGCCGCCGGTGCGGCCACCGCAGCCGCCGTCGCCGCCGGAGGGCTGCTCGGCTTCGGCGTGTTCCTGCTGGTGTGGCAGGTGCTGCCGGTGACGCCGGACGCCGGCCGGGCGTTGCAGCGCCTGCACCCGACGGTACGCACGGAACGCCCGCAGGTCCTTCCTCCGTGGCTACGGAGGCTGTGGCGGCCGCCGCCGCGCGAACTGGCGCTCATCCGCCGCACCCCCGGCCAGTACGCGACGTCCCTCGGCCTGTCCGCGCTGATCGGGCTTTCCGCACCGGTGCTGATCGCGTGGCTGGCGTTGATGGCCGGCTTCCGCGTACCGGTGGTGCTGCCCGCCGGTGCCGGGATCGGCCTGGCCGCGGCGGCGGCGTGGGTGGCGCACCGGGACGTGATCGAGCGGGCCCGGCGGGCGCGACACGAGTTCCGCCGCGCCGTCTGCTCGTACCTGGACCTGGTGGCGTTGGAGCTGGCGGCCGGGCACGGACCGGTCGCGGCCCTGGAGCGGGCCGCCTCGGCGGTGGACGGCTGGGTGTTCGAACGACTGCGGGAGACCCTGCTGCGGGCTCAGCTGCGACTCAACCAGCCGTGGGACGAGCTGAAGAAGCTCGCCGAGGAGATCGACGTGCCGGAGCTGGGCGACGTGGGCGACATCGTCCAGGCCGCCGGCACCGAGGGTGCGACGGTCCACGAGACCCTGCTCGCCCGGGCCGACTCGCTGCGCGACCAGATCCGGGTGGAGCTGCTGGCACGCGCCAAGTCGATCACTTCCAAATTGGACATACCCGGTGCCGCGCTGCTGCTGGTGCTCGCGGCGTTCATCGTCTACCCGCTGCTGACGAGGGTCGGATGACCACGCCGGACACGGCGGAAAGGAGAAACGAAGTGTCGATCATCGGAACCTTGCGGAGCGGACTCCACCGTCTCGTGGCGCGGCTCCGGCGAAACACTGACCGCGGCGACACCCCGGTCCCGTCGGCGATCATCATCGCCGGGCTGGCGGTGCTGGCGTTGACCCTGGTGGGCTGGGTGTTCTACCTCGGCGGCGAGTTCATGGGGCAGGTCGGCACCGACCTGCCGGACCCGCCCTCGATCCCGGGGAACTGACGCCGTGGCCGTGGTGCGTAGCCGCCGGCACCGCCGGCGTCGGCGCCGCGACCGGGGCGCCTCCGAGGTGGAGCTCGCCATCCTCTGGCCGGTGATCCTGCTGCTGGTGTTCGGCGCGGTGCAGGCGGCGACCTACTTCACCGCCCGCACCGTCGCGCTGTCGGCCGCCCAGGTCGCCGTCTCCACCCAGCGGCAGTACCAGGCCCCCGAGGGCGCCGGCGAGCGGCGGGCGCGTGCGTTCCTGGAACGGTCCGGCGACTGGCTACGTGGCTGGGAGGTCACCATGACCGAGGACGGACCGGACACGGTCGCGTACACCGTCACCGGGGAGGCGCTGTCGGTGATCCCCGGCGTCACCTGGCGGGTGTCGCAGACCGCCCGCGGCACCGTGGAGCGGCTGAACTGATGCGACGCCCGACCGGAGCGACGAGGCGCCGGCCGGTGTGGAGCCCCGCTGCGGCACGGCCGGTCAGGCGGTGGGGCCACGGACGGCAGCGCGGATCGGTGTCGGTGGAGATCGCCGTGCTCACGCCGGCCTTCCTGCTGCTCATCGTGCTCGCGATCGTCGCCGGTCGCACCGCGCTTGCCCAGCATGCGACGGAGCTGGCCGCGCACGACGCCGCCCGGGCCGCCTCGCTGAGCCGGGACGCCGCCGGGGCGTACGAGGCGGCCACCGCCGCGGTGTCCGACCAGCCCGGCCTGACCGCGATGTGCGGCAACGACGTCGCAGCCGACCTGGTGGTGGACGTCTCCGGCTTCGACCGGCCCGCCGACCCGTCCGCACCGGCGTACGTGGCGGTGACGGTGCGGTGCGTGGTCGTCTTCACCGACCTCACGCTGCCCGGGGTGCCGGCGTACCGGGAGGTCAGCGCCACCTTCCTGTCTGCTGTGGACGTGTTCCGGGGGAGGTCGCCGTGACCGGTGACCGCGGTCGGGTGAGCGTGTTCCTCGCCATCGCCATGGTGGGCCTGCTGGTCGTGCTCGGGGTGGTGGTCGACGCCTCCGGGCAGTTGCGGACCCTGCTTCGGGCCGACAACCTCGCCGCGGAGGCGGCCCGGGCCGCCGGGCAGGCGCTCGACACCGGTGAGGTCCGCGACGGCGACGACCTCGCCGTGCTCGAGGAGCGGGCCGCCGCGTACGCCGCGCAGTACCTGGAGGCCGCCGGGTACGGGGAGCCGGGCCACCAGTGGGAGGTCCGCACCGGGTCGCCGCCCGGCACCGTGCACATCACGGTGAGCCTGCCGTACCGGCCGCGGGTACTGGGCATGTTCGGCTTCCCCGAGCGCCGGGTCGTGGTGCACACCACGGCGGTACTCGTCCCGACCTCACCGGACTGACCGACAAGGAGGTTGCGTGTACGCCGCAGACCGCGTGCGGGGACGGGCCGTTCCCGGCCGGGCCGCCGCCGCCGGCGCCGCACTGGTGCTGGTGCTGCTGGTGGTCGGGCTCCCGGTGGCGCTGGCGACGGTGGCGGGCAACCCGTTGCCGGAGCGGCTGCCCGCCCCGGCGGAACTGGTCGACCTGCTGACCGCACCCGACGACGGCTCGCTGTTCCTGCGTGCGCTGGCGGTCGCCGGGTGGCTGGCCTGGGCGGTCTTCGCCGCCTCGGTCCTGCTGGAGGTGTGGGAGCGGGTGACGCACCGACGGGTGCCGGCGGTGCCCGGTCTGCGGACGACCCGCCGGCTGGCCGCGGTGCTGGTCGCCACCGCCGCGGCGCTGCTCACCTCCCCCACCTTCGCCAGCGGGGACGCGGCACCGCTGGCGCCGGTGACCGCGGTGACCGCGGCCGACCCGGGAGCCGGCGGCGACCCGGTGACCGTCGAACCGGCCGGGGCAGGACCCGGGGCGATCGTCGCGGCGACCACCGGGGCGGAGGAGGTCTCTTCGGCGGAGCTGCCCGCCGTCGAGGTGCTGCACGTGGTCGCGCGCGGGGAGGGCCTGCTCGACCTCCAGGAACGGTACGGGGTCCCGTGGGAGCGCATCGCCGAGGCCAACATCGGCCGTCCGCAGCCGGACGGCGGCTCACTGCAGCCGGGCCAGATGCGCATCTACCCCGGGTGGCAGCTGCGGATCCCCGTCGCGGCCGCCCCCGCGGCCTCACCGACGACGACCCCGGCCGCGGACAGCCGGCCGGACGCGTCGCCGCCCGTGAGGCAGCGCACGACGCAGGCCGACGACCAGCACGTGCAGACCGGCGACCAGCGCGTGGTCTACGAGGTGGTGGGCGACGACTGGATGTGGTTCATCGCCGACCGGTTCCTCGGTGACCCGGAACGCTACCCGGAGATCGCCGCGCTCAACCCGGAGTACGCCGACGTCCATCCGGACTACCCGGACCACATCCGGCCCGGCTGGCGGTTGCGGCTGCCGGCGGACGCGGTCGACCGCGGCCCCCGGCCGCACGCCACCGGTGCCGTGGTTTCCAAGGCCACGGAGCCGGTGGCCGACTGCCCGGTGATCGAGGAGTCGGGCGACACCGCCGTGATGCCCGGTGGAACCGTGCCGGCGGCCGCGACGCCCGCGGCGCCACCGCCGGCCGCCGGTGCGGTCGGATCGGCCACGCCGGACCGGACACCGGCCACGCCGCCCGCGGTCGTCGCCGACCTGACGCCGGAGCTGCTGCCCGGGGCGACCGGGCCCGACCCGGTGGACGACCTCGACCCGGCAGACGACGCCGGCCCGGACGGCCCGGCCGCGGCGGACACTTCGGCCGAGGTAAACCGCTCCGGGACGCCGACCGCGGTGGACCCCGCGTCCGACGCCGGTGTCGACCCGGAGCCGACGGCCGACGACGAGCCGGTCGTCGACGACGAGGCGGCGGCCGACCCTGAGCGGCTCGCACCCGCACTGTTCGGATGCGCCGGCCTGCTGGCGGCGCTGGTCCTGGGCGCCGTTCTCCACCTCCGGCAACGGCGCCGACCGCGGCAGCATCCCGGTACCCGTCTGCCGTCGAGCTCGGCCCGCCTGGAGCGGGTGCTGCGGTCGGCGCAGCAGCCGTTGGACGTGGAACGCCTGCTCGCCGCCGTGGGTACGCTCGCCGCCGGGCTGGTCGACCGACCCGGCCCGCTCCCCGACCCGTACGCGGTGGCCGTGGTGGACGGTGCGGTGGAGCTCTTTCTCGAACGGCCGTGCCCGGTACCGCCTGTCCCCTGGCGGGACCTCGGTGACCGGTGGTGGATCGGGCCCGATGTGCCGCTTCCCGCGCCAGGTCGGACGGTGGCGCCCGTACCGGCACTGGCGACGGTCGGTTCGCAGGCCGGCCGACACCTGCTGGTCGACCTGGAACGGCTCGGGTTCGTGGAGATCACCGGCGACCGCGCCCGGGCGCTCGACCTGCTCCGCTACCTCGCCGCGGAGCTGGCCCGCAACACCTGGTCCGACAGCGTGGACGTCCTGCTGGTCGGGTTCGACCGGATGGAGGCTGATCTACTCGCCGAACTGTGCCCGGAGCGCATCCGGGTCGCCTCCGGGGTGGCGGAGGCCGCCGCGGCGCTGCGGCACCGGATCACCGCGGCCCGGTCGGCGCTCCACCACACCGGTGACGCCGACACGTTCGCCGGCCGGATCCGCGGCGCCGCGGCCGACGCGTTCATGCCCGAGATCATGCTGGTCGCCGCGCCGTCCGACGACGAACTGCCCCTCCTGGGCGACCTCCGGCAACTGCTGGAGTCGGCGGGCCGGTGCGCGGCCGCGGTGGTGGTGGCCGCCGCGGGGGCGGAGCTGGACACCGACCACCGGCTCACCGTCACCGCCGCCGGCGTGCTGCACGCCCGGCTTCCCGGCCTGCGAGCCAGCCTGGCGGCCGCGTCGCTGTCGATCGAGGAGCTGACCACGCTGACGGCCACCGTGCGCCAGGCCCGGATGGGGCAGGCCGAACCGACGCCACCCGCCGCCGAGGGCGAACCGTGGGCGGCCGGCACCGACCTGACCGGTGCGGTGCTCGACGGCGACCGGGCGGGCGCGGTGGGAGTCGACCCGGCGGGTGCCGCAGCGCCCGGTGTGCCCGCGCCACCGGACCCGGGAACGGTGGCAGCCGGCGGTGGACCGGCCACCGCCGTCCCCCGCTGGTCCGACCCGGACCTCGACGACGACCTGCGCGACTGGCATGCCGAGGACCCGGGACGGCCGCGGATCGGCGTCCTCGGCCCGGTGCTGGTCGACGGGCTCGGGCCACCGCCGGACAAGCGCCGCCACCTGCACGCGGAACTGGTGGTGCTGCTGGCCGAGCGGGGTTCCCGTGGGGCGGACCCCGCCACCATCGAGGCGGCGTTGTGGCCCGGTGGTGGCGTGGACCCGGCCACCCGGCAGCTGCTCATCGACCGCGCCCGGCGCTGGCTGGGCAAGGACGCCGGGGGCAATCCGTGGCTGGCCGACGTGGACGCCGAACTCGTCTACCGGCTCATCCCCGGCTACCTGTTCGACTGGCAGCTGTTCCGCCGGCTGCGCACCCGCGCCGAGCACCGCGGTGAGGCGGGCACCGGTGACCTGCGCGCCGCGCTCCGGCTCGTCCGCGGCGCCCCACTGGCCGGCGCCGACCGGCCCGGTGGCCCGGGGATGCGCAACCCGTACCCGTGGCTACCCGGCTCCGACATCGACCCCGACCTGCTCACCTCCTCGGTGGTCGACGTCGCCCACCAGCTGGCCGAACGGTGCCTGGCCGACGGGGACACCGACGGTGTCCGGTGGGCGGTCGCCCAAGCCTGGCTGGCCGACCCCGACCGCACCTACGAGCAGCCGTGGCACGACCTGCTGCGGGCCGAGCACGCCGACGGCGACCTCGACCGGGTACGCGCGCTGGTGGCGGAACTGATGGAACGGCGGGACCTGGAGACGGTGGAGGAGCTGGTGCCGGACACGTACCGGTTGGTGCGCCGGCTGCTGCCGCACACGGTCGCCGGAACCGGCTGAAGGGCGCGGACACCGGAACCGGCTGAGCGGCTCGGACACCGGTCAGCGCCGGGAGCCGGACGACCGCCCGGCCGGCGGGTCGGACGACGGGTACTCGGTGTGCTGGTGGGCCGCGATCCACTCACCGGTGGCCATCGGATACCGCGGCGGCAGGGTCGGCCACGCGGCCGGGTCCGGCGGCAGCCGGACCCGGGGGACGTGGCGGTAGTCGACCCGGGGCCGGGGCGCCACCCGGGACGCGGGCGCCCACATGGTGACCAGCGCCCGGCTGTGCCAGGTGCGGGTGAGGTAGGAGACTCCGGCCACCCAACCGCCGGGCGCCCGTCCCCAGGCCAGGAGCACCGCCGGCACCCGCTCCTCCGGCAGCGTCAGCCACACCGGGGGCGGTGTCGGCGCCCGGTCCAGCAGCTCAGCGAGCTGCGTGGTGGTGAGGGTGAAACCGCCATCGAACACATGTACGATGGTACCGGGTCTGTCCGGCACCGGTCGTCGGGCGCCGGACGAGGCACCACCCCGGGTGACCCTCGTCCGGTGCCCGACGACCGTCACTCGCCGAACGCGCCGATGGTGACGGTCAGCGTCACCTCCTGCCCGCCGCGCCGCACCACCACCGGGAACGTGTCACCCACCGAGGACGCCTGGACGATCGTCACCAGATCGTTGGCGTTGGTGATCGGCTGGTCCCCGAACCGGATCACCACGTCCCCGGGCTGGAACCCGGCCTCGGCGGCCGGGCTGTCAGGCTGCACCCGGGTGACCTCCGCGCCACCCAGGTCGGCCGTGCGTACCTCGACCCCCAGGTACGGGTGGCGGATCTCCTCGCCGGCGATGATCCGCCGGGCCACGTCGATGGCGCGGTTGGACGGCACCGCGAAGCCCACGCCGAGGAAGCTGTTCTGCTGGCCGGTGGTGGCGATCGCGGTGTTGATGCCGATCACCTCGCCGCTCATGTTGACCAGCGCGCCCCCGGAGTTACCCGGGTTGATGGCGGCGTCGGTCTGGATCAGTCCCGAGAGCGACAGCCCGCTGTCCCGCGGCCGCAGGCTGCGGTTGAGGGCGCTGATGATGCCCTGGGTCACCGTCCCCTCGAACCCGAGCGGGCTGCCGACCGCCAGCACGGTGTCGCCCACCAGCAGCTCGTCGCTGTCGCCGAACGTCGCGGGCACCAGGTTGTCGACCCCGGTCACGCGTACCACGGCGATGTCGTAGTTGGCGTCGCCCCCCACCACGGTGCCGGAGGCGACCGTGCCGTCGCTGAAGGACACCCGGACCTGCCGGCCGGCGTTGGCGACCACGTGGGCGTTGGTGATGATGTGGCCCTCCTCGTCCATCACCACGCCGGAGCCCTGCCCGCCACCGGCCACGGTGATGGACACCACGCTCGGGGTGACGTGGGAGGCGATGCTCGCCAGGGAGGTGTAGTCGAGCCGCGGCCCGTCGATCACCCTCACCTCGGCCGCACCAGCGATCCCGTGCCGGTTGGCGATCACCGCCGCGCCGACGAGGCCGCCCGCCACCGCGGAGCCGAGCATCAGCACCGTCACCACGAGGACCGCGAGCAGCCACCGGCCGGGGCCCCAGCCGGACCGGCCGTGGTGCCCTTGGTACGCAACGGCCGGGGGCGGGTTGACCGCGCCGAGGTACGCCGTCGGGTACGCCCCCGTCGCCTGTGTCTGTCCTGTCAGGACGGTTGCGTACCCGGGGCCGCCCGGCTGGCCGGAGGACGGTGGTGGGGCCGCACCGTGCGGCGAGGTCGCACCGTACGGCGGGATGGCACCGTGCGGCGGCGTTGCGCCCGGCACCGGGGCGGACCCCTGTGCGAACAGCGGTGGTGGCGGCGCGGGCGCCGCACCCGGGCCGGGGGCGGGCGCCGTACCCGGACCGGCCGCAGGCTCGGCACCCGGCGCGGGCGCCACGCCCGGCGGGGGTGTCGTGCCCGGCGGCGGCCCCGCCGGGGACGCCGCCGGCGGGTGTGTCGCGCCCGGTGGGGACGCCGCGTCCGACGCCGGCGGAGGTGCTGCGTCGGGTGGCGGGGTCGGCTGCGGAGAATCGCCCGGCCGCTGCGGTTGGTGCTGTGTCGGTTCGTCGGTCATTCCGGTCACCCTTCCTGGTCCACCCTCGATCGGGCGGCCGTACGCCTGTCCTCGTCTGACGTCCCGTACAGGTCCTCGTGTGACGTCCCGTCCGGGCTCCGGTGCGCGTCAACGGTCGCGTCCGCGTGCGCCTTGCCGGCTGGGCCCGCGGGCACCTTGCCGGCTGGGCCCGCGTGCGCGCCGCCGGCCGGGTCCGCGCCCGCGGTCCGGGTCGCGTCCGCCTGCACGTCCCCGTGCGGGTTTCCGTCCGCGCCCTCGTGCCCGTCGTCGTGCGCGTCCGCGGACGCGGCCAGGGGCAGCACGACCCGGAAGGTCGCGCCACGACCGGGCGCGGTGTCCACATCCACAGTGCCCCCGTGAGCCGACACCAGGGCCGCCACGATCGGCAGCCCCAGTCCGGCACCCGAACCGGTGCCCGCGGTGGGGCGGCCGCGGGCGGCGTCGACCCGGTAGAACCGCTCGAACACCCGCTCGGCCTGCTCCGGTGTCAGCCCCGGCCCCTGGTCGGCGACCTCCACCACCGCCGACTCGGCGGTGGTCGTCACCCGGACCGTCACCGGCGTGCCCGCGGGAGTGTGGGTCAGGGCGTTGCTGAGCAGGTTACCCACCACCTGCCGCAGCCGGGCCTCGTCGCCCTGGACCACCGGGGCCGCGCCCGACGCCACTTCCAGGACGATCGGCCGCTCCGGGTCGACCGCCCGGGCCGCCTCCACCGCCTCGTCCACCACCGTGACGAGGTCGACCGGTTCGACGCTCAGTGGCCGCTGCTGGTCGAGCCGGGCCAACAGCAGCAGGTCCTCCACCAGCAGCCCCATGCGGGCCGCCTCCCGTTCGATCCGCTCCAGCACCGCCGCGGTCTGTTCCGGTGAGGCCGCCGCACCCTGGCGGTAGAGCTCGGCGAAGCCGCGGATGGTGGTCAGCGGGGTACGCAGTTCGTGCGAGGCGTCGGCGACGAAGCGCCGCATCCGCTCCTCCGACCGGAGTGCCCGCTCCTCGGAGGCGGCCCGGTCGGCGAAGGCGCGCTCGATCTGCGCCAGCATGGCGTTGAGGGCGCGGGCCAGTCGTTCCACCTCGGTCCGGGGAGGTCCGTCGGTGGGTTCGGGGACCCGGCGGGTCAGGTCACCGGCGGCGATGGCGTCGGCGGTCCGCTCGATCTCCTCCAACGGGCGCAGACTCCGGCGTACCGTCAGTGCCCCGAGGAAGGCCAGCAGCGTCAGGACCACCGCACCGCCCAGCACCTCGACCGCCACCAACCGGTCCACCGCACTGTCCACATCGGCCAGATTCTCGGCGACGGTGACCGCGCTGCCGTCCGGCAGCAGCGCCACCGAGATCCGCCAGCGGGTCATGCCGTCGGGGGCGGTCACGGTCTGGTACCGACCGGTCTGGTCCAGTGCCTCGAACAGGTCCGCCGGTACCGGGGGCAGCTGGTCGACGTCGTACCGGCGCTCGTCGTAGAAGATGTGCGTCCCGATGGGCAGGTGCCGGGCGAGCAGGAAGTCGCTGGGCAGCGTGCCGGCCCGCAACCGCAGCTCCACCGGCAGCCCGGTGAGGCGGACCCGCTCCACCGTCTGGGCGAGCTCTTCGTCCACCCGGTTCATCAGGTAGGAGCGCAGCGCCACGGTGCTCGCCACCCCGCCGGCCACGAGGGCGCCGCTGACCAGCAGCAGCACCAGCGCGACCAGCGTCACCCGTAGCGACGTGCGGCGGAGCCGGTACCGCCAGCGCCGGACGCCGGCCTCCACGACCCGCCTGATCCGCATGCCGTCGGTCACCCCTGGGTCCGCAGGACGTAGCCGACCCCCCGCAGGGTGTGGATCAGCTTCGGCTCCACGGTGTCGATCTTGCGTCGCAGATAGGAGATGTAGGACTCGACGATGTTGTCCGCACCGCGGAAGTCGTAGCTCCACACGTGGTCGAGGATCTGCGCCTTGGACAGCACCCGGTTGGGGTTGAGCATGAGGTAGCGCAGCAGTTTGAACTCGGTCGGCGACAGCCGGATGCGCTTGCCGGCCCGGTAGACCTCGTGCGCCTCCTCGTCCAGCTCCAGGTCGGCGTAGGTGAGCCGGGGAGCGCGGTCACCCGCGGTACGCCGCAGCACCGCCCGGATCCGGGCGGTGAGTTCCTCCAGGCTGAACGGCTTGGTCACGTAGTCGTCGCCGCCCAGCGTCAGCCCGCGGATCTTGTCCTCGGTGGTGTCCCGGGCGGTCAGGAACACCACCGGCAGGTGCCCGGCCTGCCGGCGGATGTCCCGGATCACCTCGAAGCCGTCGCGGTCGGGCAGCATCACGTCCAGGACCACGAGGTCGGGCCGGTCCCGCAGCACCGCGGCGACCGCCTCGCCACCGGTGGTGGCGGTGGCTACCGTGAAACCGGCGAACCGCAGGCTCGCCGACAGCAGCTCCAGGATGTTGGGGTCGTCCTCGACCACCAGCAGCCTCGCCTCCGCCTTCACGCCACCTATCATGGCCCGGCAGGCTGAACCCGACCCGCACGTTTGCTGAGAGCTTGCTGAGCGTGACCGACCGACGGCAGAAGGCGCCACCGGTCGGCGCGGACGGCGCGGCACCGGACCGGTCGGGCCGGCCGGCGACGTGGATCGACGACGAAGGGCATGGACGGCATGGCGGAGGCTCACCGTGAGATCACCATCGGGGCGCGGTTCAACGGCCCACCCGGCTCCGGCAACGGTGGTTACACGGCCGGGCTGGTGGCTGCGGCCCTCGGCGCCGAACGCTCGGGCGCGGTCGTCACGCTGCGCCAACCGCCCCCGCTGGAACGCCCGATGCGGGCGGTGATCGGCGACGGCGCGATCACGGTGTACGACGGTGACACGCTGGTCGCCGAAGGGGTCGCCGACCCGAAGGCAGCCCTGGAGGGGGAGCCGGTGCCGCCGGCCTCCCTGGAGGAGGCGGTCCGGGTCTCCCACGACTACCCCGGCTTCACCGACCACCCGTTCCCGACCTGTTTCGTGTGCGGGCCGGGCCGGCCGGAGCGGGACGGGCTGGGTATCTTCCCCGGGCCGCTGCCCGACGGGCGCACCGCCGCGCCCTGGACGGCGCCGGCCGACGTGACTCCGGTGACCGTGTGGGCGTCGCTGGACTGCCCGGGCGGCTGGGCGATCATCGCCCCGGGCCGGCCGTACGTGTTGGGTCGGATGGCCGCCCGGGTCGAGGCGGTGCCGTCCCCTGGCGACCGGTGTGTGGTCACCGGGCAGGTGCTGTCCGTCGAGGGGCGCAAGGCGATGGTCGCCACCGCGCTGTACGCGCCGGACGGCACTCTGCTGGCGCGGGCGCGCGCGACCTGGATCGCGATCTGAGGCGGTACGCCCGGTCCCCGACCGGTCGAGCGACTCGCCCACTCCGGGCCACTTGCGACAAGTCGTCCGCCCCGATCGCGGCGCCTCCGCACTTGTCAGGAAGAATGACCGGCGGGTAGCGTTCGACACCGGCCGCGACGGACGGCGGCGCGGTGGCGGCGCTTTCGTGGGAGGGGAATTGCATGACTGACGGCCGGATCGAGATCACCGGCCTGACCAAGCAGTTCCGTCAGGTACGGGCGGTCGACGACCTCACGTTCACTGTCGAGCCCGGCCGGGTGACGGGGTTCCTGGGGCCCAACGGCGCCGGGAAGACCACCACCCTGCGGATGCTGCTCGGCCTGGTCAGGCCCACCGCCGGCACCGCCACCATCGGCGGGAAGCGGTACGTCGACCTCGCGGAACCGCTGCGCCACGTGGGCGCGCTGCTGGAGGCCTCCGCGGCGCACCCGGGCCGGTCCGGACGAAACCACCTGCGAGTGCTCTGCACCGCGGCGGGTTTCCCGAAGCGCCGGGTGGACGAGGTGCTGGAGCTGGTGGGGCTCACCCCCGCGGCCAAGCGCAAGTTCAAGGGTTACTCGATGGGTATGCGCCAGCGGCTGGGGATCGCCGCGGCCATGCTCGGTGACCCGCGGGTGCTGATCCTCGACGAGCCGGCCAACGGCCTGGACCCGGCGGGCATCCGCTGGATGCGGGACCTGCTGAAGAAGCTCGCCGAAGAAGGACGCACGATCCTCGTCTCCAGCCACCTGCTGTCCGAGATGCAGCTGCTGGCAGACGACGTGGTGATCATCGCCAACGGCAAGCTGGTGGCCCAGGGGCCGGTCGCGGACATCGTGGCCCGGTCGGCGACGTCGGTCCGGGTCCGCACTCCGGAGCCGGAGAAGCTCACCGCCGCCCTGCCTGAGGCGACGGTGACCACCGAGAAGGACGGCGCGCTGCGCATCACCGGGGTCGACGCGCCCGCGGTGGGCGCCGCGGCCCTGAAGGCCGGGGTGGAGCTGCACGAGCTCGTCACTCAGCAGGCCGACCTGGAGCAGGTGTTCTTCGAGTTGACGGCGGGGAAGGCGGCGATCCGATGACCGGCACCACCACCGCGGTGCGGACCTCCCGCACTCCGAAGGCGATCCGGCTGGTCCGGAGCGAGCTGCAGAAGATCCGTACGGTCAACCTGTGGTGGATCTTCGCGTTGGTGCTGCTCGGGACCACGGCGTTCACGTTCTTCATCAACGCGATCCAGTCGGACTTCCTGTTGAGCGAAGCGCCACAGATGGTGGAGTCCTCGGATCCGGCCGAGTCACCGGGACAGTCCCCCGGGCTGAGCGAGGAGGAACGCGAGGCGGTCCGGGAAGTCTCCCGACCGTCGGTGATCGCGGCGAACCTCTACACCTCCGGCCAGTTCCTGAATCTCCTCATCGTCCTGGCCATGGGGATCATCGCGGTCACCGGCGAGTTCCACCACAAGATCGTGTCGACCACGTTCCTGGTCACCCCCCACCGCACCGCGGTGATCGTGGCCAAGGCGGTCGCCACGAGCGTGCTGGCGGTCGTCTACTGGGCGCTGAGCACCGCCATCAACGTCCCGCTCACGGCGGCCTTCCTCCAGGCCCACGACCTGGAGACCTACCTGGCCGACCCGGAGGTTGTCCAGGCGATCCTGCTCAACCTGGCCGCGTACGTGCTGTGGGCGGTGCTCGGGGTCGGCTTCGGGGTGTTGCTGCGCAGCCAGATCGCGGCGACGGTGGTCGGCATCGTGCTCTACTTCGCCGGGTTCGTCGGCGGCTTCCTGATCTTCAGTCTGCTGGCCGACTGGCTGAACGCCGACTGGATCCTGGAGTTGATGGTCGGCATCCCGTCCTACGCGTCCCAGGTCATGGTGTCCGGGGCGGAGCTGCCCGGGGACCCGGAGCGTTGGGTCGGGGCACTGGTCCTCATCGGCTGGGCGGCGGTCGCCGGTGCGATCGGGATCCTGATCACCCGGCGGCGCGACGTCACCTGACGGTGTGCCGGTCCGGCGGGCGGCGGGCGCCGCCCGCCGGACCCGCAACGACGGGGGGGCCCCCCCCGGGCCGGGGCCCGGGGGGCCACCCCGTTCCACCGCTTCGTGAACGCATATCCGTGTGCCACGTGGTGAATTGGCGACACTCGGTAGTCAAGTGGTAATCCCGCGTACTGCCGTGGCGAGTAGCGGAAAACGTGCCGCGAGCCTCTGCCACACGGTGACCCGACGCCTACACCGTGCGTGACACCGACGCCCAGGCATCCCCCTTTGCGGCGTCCGCTACCACCTGGGTGGCGGAGTGAGGAACACTGTGCGCTACCAAGTAGCCTGGTAACGGACGTTCCGAAACACACCGCGAAAGAGGCGATCAGCGGCCGTGTCTACTCAACCGGCGTCGCACGAGAACCCACTGACCGGCTTCGGCCCCAACGAGTGGATCGTCGACGAGATGTACCAGCGTTATCTCTCCGATCCACAGAGCGTGGACCCGGCCTGGCACGACTTCTTCGCCGACTACCGGCCGGGGACCGAGCAGGCGACCGCGCCACCGTCGGCACCGCCCGCACCGGCCCCCGCGGCCGGCGCGCCGCGGCCGGACGGGCAGGCGCGTCCCAGCCCGGGCCCGGCACGGGCGGCGGCCCCGACTGCTCCGACGGCGCCCCCGGCGGCCGCCCCCTCCGGCGCACGACCGACACCCGACGGTGCGCGCGCCACCACGACGACCCGACCCGCGCCGGCCCGCCCGTCCCCGACGCCCGCCGCCCGACCGGCGGCCGCGCCGACGACCGCCCCGGCGGCTGCGAAGGAGCCCGAGGAGGAGGCTCCGTTGCAGGAGCGGATGCGCGGCGTGGCGGCGCGGATCGCCCGCAACATGGACGAGTCCCTGTCCATCCCCACCGCGACCAGTGTGCGGGCGGTGCCGGCCAAGCTGCTGGCCGACAACCGGGTGGTCATCAACAACCACCTGGCCCGCGGCCGCGGCGGCAAGATCAGCTTCACCCACCTGATCGCGTACGCCGTGGTCCAGGCACTGGTCCGGCACCCGGAGATGAACCGCCACTACGCGGTGGTCGACGGCCACCCGACCGTGGTGACCCCGCGGCACGTCAACCTCGGTCTGGCGATCGACCTCAACCGGCCCGACGGCAGCCGCACCCTGGTGGTGCCCAACATCAAGGCCGCCGAGCTGCTGGACTTCCGCCAGTTCTGGCAGGCGTACGACGACGTGGTCCGCCGGGCCCGCAAGAACGAGCTGACCCTGGAGGACTACGCCGGCACCACGGTGACCGTGACCAACCCGGGCGGCATCGGCACGGTCCACTCGATGCCCCGGCTGATGACCGGCCAGGGTCTGATCGTCGGCGTCGGCGCGATCGAGTACCCGGCGCCCTACCAGGGCATGTCGGACGAGACCCTGGCGGAGCTCGCGGTCAGCCGGATCGTCACGCTGACCTCCACCTACGACCACCGGGTCATCCAGGGCGCCCAGTCCGGCGAGTTCCTGCGTACCGTGCACGAACTGCTGCTGGGCGAGCACGGGTTCTACGACGAGATCTTCACCTCGCTGCGGATCCCGTACGAGCCGGTCCGCTGGA
>CAZSNW010000015.1:0-20714 GCA_964608245.1 uncultured Micromonosporaceae bacterium | reverse complement strand
ACACCACCGCGTAGCCGAGCCGGTCGGCCTCCTGCGCCAGCGCCAGGTGGTCGGCGGGCGTGGTCCACGCCGTCTGGTATCCGAGGTTCAACCCCAACCGCACCTGACCAGGCTACGTGCCCGGTGCACGGATCCGACCCGCCGGGGTAGCGATCTTTCGGACGAATGGGCAGGATGACGCCATGAGCGATGAGTACGCGCCGCTGCGGATCCCGGCACACGTCGATCGGCACACCGCGGCGGCGCAGCTGGCCGTCCAGGCGGCGTTCGCCGGCTGGGAACTCGCGACCGTGAAACTCTACGCGGACGGCACCAGGCACGTGACCCTCCGGCGGCCGCGGACCGCCGAACCCCAACCGAAGCTGAGCTTCTAGGCCGCTTCCCGCGGGTCGGGCCGTGCCCGGTCGGGCCGGTGCGCGACGACGGTGCCACCGGCCGGGGCGGCGGTGCGCCCGCAACCGGGTGCGCGTGCGTACCCGCGGCCGGGTCAGCTGCGCAGCAGTCGGTCCAGCACCCGCACCCCGAACCTCAACGCCTCCACCGGTACCCGCTCGTCGATCCCGTGGAACAGGCCGGCGAAGTCCAGGTCGGCCGGCAGTCGCAGCGGGGAGAACCCGAAGCACCGGATGCCCAGGGTGGCGAACGCCTTGGCGTCGGTGCCGCCGGAGAGCATGTACGGCACCGGGTGGGCGTCGCCGTCCTCGGCGACCAGGGCGGCCACCATGGACTCCACCAGCGGTCCGTCGAACGTGGTCTCCACCGCCGGCTGGCGCATGACGTGCTCGACCGCCACCTCCGGACCGACGAGGTCCCGGATGGTGGAAAGCAGGTCGTCGGAGTGGCCCGGGAGGCTGCGGCAGTCCACCACCGCCTCGGCCCGGCCGGGGATGACGTTCTCCTTGTAGCCGGCGGCAAGCCTCGTCGGGTTGGCGGTGTTGCGCAGGGTGGCGCGGAGCATCCGGGCGACCGGGCCGAGCCTGGCGATCAGCTCCTCGGGTTCGGCGTCCTTGGCCTCCAGCAGCGCGCCGACCGCGTCGAGGAAGGCGCGGGTCGCCGGGGTGAGCACCACCGGGAAGCGGTGCCGGCCCACCCTCGCTACCGCCTCGGCGAGCCGGACGACCGCGTTGTCCTCGTGCACCATCGAGCCGTGCCCGGGGGCGCCGGTCGCCCGCAGCCGCAGCCAGTCGATGCCCTTCTCGGCGACCTGGATCGGGTACATGCGCCGGCCGCCGGGCAGGGTGACCGAGTAGCCGCCCACCTCCCCGATCGCCTCGGTGCAGCCATCGAACAGGTGCGGGTGGTGGTTGACCAGCCACCGGGCGCCCAGGTCGCTGCCGGCCTCCTCGTCGGCGGTGAACGCGAGCACGATGTCGCGCGGCGGGCGGTACCCGGTGCGGGCGTAGTGCCGCACCACCGCGAGCGCCATCGCGTCGAAGTCCTTCATGTCCACCGCGCCCCGGCCCCACAGGTAGCCGTCGCGGACCTCGCCCGCGAACGGGTGCACCCGCCACTCGGAGGGGTCGGCCGGCACCACGTCGAGGTGCCCGTGCACGAGCAGCGCGCCGCGGGACGGGTCGGTGCCGGAAAGCCGCACCACCACACTGGTGCGCCGGGGACGGCTCTCGAGGACAACCGGCTCCAGCCCGACCTCGGCCAGGCGTTCGGCCACGTACTCGGCGGCCTGTCGCTCACCGACGGTGGTGTCCGCGTCGCCGGTGTTCGTGGTGTCGATGCGGATCAGATCCCGGCACAGCGCCACCACCTCGTCGGCGGGGTCCGGGGCGACGGGGCGTTCGCTCCGGGGACCTTCCTCCCCGGAAGGCGGGACGGGCGCCGGTCGGCCGTTGGTGGGCGCCCGGCCGTCGGCCGGGCGCCCACCAACGGATCAGCCGACGTTGCCGAGCAGCGTGGAGCCGCCGTCGAGCACCACCGTCTGCCCGGTCACCCAGCTCGCCTCGTCCGACAGCAGGAACACCGCGGCCGCGGCCACGTCGCTCGGGGTGCCCAACCGGCCCAGCGGGTAGCCGCGTACCACCTCCTCTTCCCGGCCCTCGTAGAGGGCGCGGGCGAACCGGGTCTTGACCACCGCCGGGGCGACCGCGTTGACCCGCACCGTCGGCGCGAGCTCCACCGCGAGCTGGGCGGTGAGGTAGCTCAGCGCCGCCTTGCTCATGCCGTACGCGCCCAGGCCCGGCGCGGGGCGCAGGGCCGCCACCGAGGAGACGTTGAGCACCGCGCCGCCGTGGGTGGCCATGCCCGCCTCGCACACCCGGCGGGTCCAGCTGAGTGCGGTGACCACGTTGATGTCGAGGATCTTGCGGACGGCGTCCGGGGTGAGGTCCAGCATCGGGCCGAACACCGGGTTGGTGCCGACGTTGTTGACCAGGTAGTCGATCCGGCCGAAGGTCTCCACCGCCTGCGCGACCGCCTGCTCCTGGTGGGCCTCGTCGTGGGCCTTGCCGGCGATCCCGATCGCCCACTGTTCGCCGCCGAGCGCCTCGACCGCCTCGGCCAGGCGCTGCGGGTCCCGGCCGGTGACCATGACCCGGTCGCCGCGGGCCACCAGCGCCTGCGCGATGGCGAACCCGATGCCGCGGGTGCCGGCGGTGACGACGGCGGCCCGGCCGCTGGGCGTACGCGCGGCCGGCGGCGCCGGTTCAGTCACAGGGTCCCCCGGCCACGTAGATCACCTGGCCGGTGACGAACCCGGCGCCCTCGCTGACCAGGAAGGAGACGGTGTGGGCGACGTCCTCCGGGCGCCCCACCCGGCGGACCGGGGTGCGCTCGGCGGCCAGCCGCTGGAACTCCTCGAAGTCCACGCCGACCCGGGCGGCGGTGGCGGCGGTCATGTCGGTGACGATGAACCCGGGCGCGACCGCGTTGACCGTGATGCCGAACGGGCCGAGCTCGATCGCCAGGGTCTTGGTGAAGCCCTGCAGCCCGGCCTTGGCCGCCGAGTAGTTGGCCTGGCCGCGGTTGCCCTGCGCCGACCGGCTGGACAGGTTGACGATCCGGCCGTACTTCGCCTCCACCATGTGCTTCTGGGCGGCCCGGGTGAACAGGAACGCGCCCTTGAGGTGGACGGCCATGACCGTGTCCCAGTCGTCCTCGGTCATCTTGAACAACAGGTTGTCCCGGATCACCCCGGCGTTGTTGACCAGCACGGTCGGGGGTCCGAGCTCCTCGACCACCTTCTGGACGGCGGCCTCGACACCGGCGGCGTCGGTGACGTCCGCGGTGACGGCGACCGCCCGCCCGCCGGCCTCGGTGATCTTCGCGGCGGTGGCCTGCGCGGTGGCGCCGTCCAGGTCCACCACGGCGACCGCCATGCCGTCGCTGGCCAGCCGCTGCGCGATGGCGGCGCCGATGCCGCGGCCCGCCCCGGTCACGATCGCTACGCGTGTGTCAGACATGCCGGTAACCTACCCGGCCCCACCTACCGGTGGGTAACCCCCCGGACCGCGCAGCCACCGGTCCGTGACACGCCTTGCAGGGTGTTCACTCGAACAGCGAGAAACGCCGGTCCGGGTGCTCCCGCCGGCGGGCCCGGCGCCGCAGCTGGATCACCACCAGGTCGACCGCGGCCACCACCGCCAGCGCCACCAGCAGCCAGCCCAGCAGCGGCGCGTCCAGCGAGAAGCTGACGACCGCCAGCACCACCGAGGTCACCAGGCCGAAGGCGGCCAGCACCAGCCGCAGGTTCAGGGCGCTGTACGCGTGCCCCACCGTCCCGCGGGCGCTGCGGCGCTGTGAGCCGATCCCCACGTCGCCGACGGTACCCGGCCCCGACGGCGGGTAACCACGCTCGCGCGAGTGGCGCAGCCGCAGCGGCGACAGCCACCACAGCAGGGCGAACCCGGCGCCGGTCGCCGTGCTCACCGCCACCGCGGCCGGCCGCGCCAGCACCCGGTCGGTGGCGAGCAGCAGCGCGGCCACCGTGGAGACGAGCAGCATCGCAAGCCCGGCCAGCGCCAGCCGGTTGGCGGTGCGGACCAGCACGGGTTTCAGCCGCAACCGGTACAGCAGCCGGTGGTGGGACACCGGCGCGATGATCAACGCGGTGGCCGACGCCGCGGTCAGCAGCGCCACCACGTACGTGGCGCGGACGAACCCGTCGGACGGCTCGAACCCGGGCGAGAACGCGAGGATCAGCAGGAACGCGAAGAGGATCTGTACGCCTGTCTGGGCGACCCGCAGCTCCTGCAGCAGCTCGTCGAAGTGGCGCCGCCAGCGCTGCGCCTCGGTCTCCTCGGGGCCGCCCCGGCGGCGTGCGGCGGCCCGCCGCGGACGCGGCGGGCCGCCGGTGGTCACGGGGAGCCGCCGCGGCGGGCGGCCGGCCGCGTCGAACGCCGCGACCGTCGCGCCCTGCCCGGCCGCTCCGACCGCCCCGGACGGGACGACCGGGCCCCGGGCGACCGCGCCGGTCTGCCCGCCTCGGCGGCCGGCGGCGGGCCGCCCTCCTCGTCCCGGCACAGCTGGTCCCGCAGGGTCTGCAGGGCGCGGGCCAGCAGCCGGGACACGTGCATCTGGGAGATGCCGATCCGGGCGGCGATCTGGTCCTGCGTGAGGTTGGCGAAGAACCGCAGGTGCAGGATCCGCCGGTCCCGTTCGGGCAGGGCGGCCACCGCCGGCGCCGCCGACACCCGCAGCTCCGCCAGGGCCAGCGCCCCGTCCTCCTCCCCGAGCACGTCGGAGAGCATCGGACCGTTGCCGTCACCGGTGTCGCGCGCCGGCACGTCCAGCGACGCGGTGGTGTACGCGCCGGCGACCTTGATCCCCTCGCGGACCTCCTCCTCCGGCAGCTGCAACGCCTCGGCCACCTCCGCCGGGGTGGGCAGGTGCCCCAGGCGCTGGGCGAGCTCCTCGGTGGAGCGCACCACCGCCAGCCGCAGCTCCTGCAGGTAGCGGGGCACGTGCACGTCCCAGGTCTGGTCGCGGAAGTAGCGTTTGAGCTCCCCGGCGATGGTCGGCACCGCGAACGCGACGAACCCGTTGCCGTGGTCCGGGTCGAACCGGTCCACCGCCTTGATCAGACCCACGGTGGCGGTCTGGATCAGGTCCTGCATCGGCTCACCCTTGCCGGTGAACCGGCGGGCGATGTGGTTGGCCAGCGGCAGCCAGGCCTGGATCGCCTGCTCCCGGACCGCGGGCCGGGACGGGTGGTGCGGCGGGAGCGCCGCCAGCGTACGGAGCAGTTCGTGCGGATCCCGTTCGGCCGTGGCCGTGCCGGGTCGGTTGGCAAGCGTCGTGGGGGTCATGATGGATGCCTCCCTGACGGACAGGCCACACCGGCACCCGGGCGCCACGAGGGACAGATCTCCCCCGGTGCGTCTTCTCCCCGGGTGCGACGGTGCAGATCGGACGGTCCGACGACCGGGCCGGACGGCCCCGGTCCGGTGGAACACGGTGGAGGCGCTCGGCCAGCCACCGCCGCCTGTCAGACCGGGGTCGGCGGAGCCGAGTAGATCGACGCGGCGAACTGCGCGACCTGCTGCTCGTCCAGGTGGGTGGCGATGTCCGCCTCGCTGATGATGCCGACCAGGCGGCGCTGCTCGTCCAGCACCGGCAGCCGACGGATCTTGTTCTGCTCCATCTGCTGCATCGCCTCACTGACGTCGGCGTCCGCCTCCACCCAGATCGGGGTGCCCTTCGCCAGTTCCGCGGCCGTGGTGGTACGCGGGTCCCTGCCCTCGGCGATGCACCGCACCACGATGTCCCGGTCGGTGAGGATGCCGTGCAGCCGGTTGTCCGTCCCGCAGATCGGCAGCGCCCCCACGTTGAGCTCCCGCATCTTGGCCGCCGCCACGTCGAGCGTCTCGTCCTCGCCGATGCACTCGACGCCCTCGTGCATGATGTCCCGCGCCGTGGTCATATGGTCCCCCCTTCAGCCGGGCGGGGGCGTCGTGCCTCGGGCCTGGTGGCTCGTGCCTCGTGTCGCCCCCGGCACTGCCGAACTCATTTCAAATTTCGCACATCGACCACGCCGCCGTGGCCAAACGGCCGAGCCCGGCTAGACGGCCGAGCCAGCCGCCCGCCACACCACCCCGGGCCCGCGTACCTCGGCACCCAGCGCCGCCACCCGGTCCCGCAGCGCCCGGTCGGAGGTGACCACCACCCGGCGGCGGTCCGGCGCCGAGCGCACCACCTCCACCACCTGGTCGTCGCCGGACCCGGGCGCGGACACCACGCGGACCCCGTCGACCTCCGGCACCTCGCGGCTCGCCCCCTCCACCACGAGCACCACCTCCAACGGCGGCGGCAGCCCCGGCAGACCGAGGACCGCCAACGGCGCGAGCGCGTCCCGCAGCCGGCGGGTCGCACCCGGGCGGTCCCGCCACCAGCCGTTGGGCACCGAACCCACGACGTTGGCCGCGTCGATGATCAGCATCGTCGGTCCGCCATCCACGGCTTCAGGGTCGCACGCGGCGCCGGTCGGCGTAGTCCGGACGGGTCGGGGTACCTGGTTTGCACGGTGGGATACGCGCCGGGACGGAGGAGGTGTCGGCCGTGCCGCTGGACTGGGCGACGCTGCGGACGTTGACCGCGATGTCCGACGAGATCGGGGTGCTGTCGGTGTACGTCACCGTGGACCCCCGCGAACAGGCCGAGCCGAGCGTCAGACCGGCGTTCGAGGTCCGGATCCGCAACCAGCTCAACGAGATCCGGGAACGGCTCAAGCGGGAGGGGCCGCGCGAACACCACCAGGCGTTCGAACGGCGGCTGGCGACCCTGGAGATGGAGATCGAGCGCCTGTTCGACCTGGCCGGCACCGGCCTGGGCCGGGCCCTGTTCGCCGCGGTCGCCGGCACCGACGTGCACACGGTGAACGTGCAGGTGCCGCTCGGCGACCGGGTGATGCTGGAGAAGGACGCGTACGTGCGACCGCTGGTCGCCGCCTGGAGCGTGGCCGGGCCGGCCGGCGCGGTGGCGGTCAGCGAGGACGAGGTCCGGCTGGTCGACCTGCGGTTCGGGCTCAGCGACAACGCCGGGGCGATCCCGGTGCCGACCATGATCGAACAGGACGAGCTCAAGGGGCCGGCCGCCGCCAACCCGGCGATGACCCAGCAGATCGCCCCTCAGCACGACCTGTACGCGCGGCGGGAGGAGGAGAAGCTGCTGCGGTTCCTCCGCTCGGTGGGGCCGCACGTGGCCGAGCACGCCGACCGGTGGGCGTGGGAGCACATGGTGGTCACCGGTGAGGCGCCGCTGGTGCGGGCGCTGGTCGACGGGCTGCCACGCGGGTGGGACGACGGCCGGGTGACCGAGCTGCACCATCCGGTCGCCACCACGTCGCGGGCACGGATCGCCGAGACCGTCGAGCCGGCGCTGGCCGAGGCCCGTCACCGGTACCGCAGCGAGCTGGCCGCCCGCGCCCGCGACGGGGCCGCGTCGGGCGGCAACGGTGCGACCGGTCTGAGCGAGACTTTGAACGCGCTGGCCGAGGGCCGGGTGGCGCACCTGCTGCTGTCGGCCGACGGCCGGTGGACCGGCAGCCGCGCCCCGAACGGGATCATGGTGCCCGACGGGGAGGTGCCGCCCGGCGCCAGCGCCGGCGAGCTGGTGCCCGAGCCGCACCTGGCGGAGAAGATGATCGAGGCGGCGTTCGCCAGTGCCGCCAAGGTCACCATGCTGGAACCGGACGAGGCGGAGCCGCTGGTCGGGGCCGGCGGCGACGGCGTGGGGGCGCTCCTGCGCTGGTGACGCCCTGCCGGCCGTCGACCTCCTACCGGGGTGATACGGCTGGCGGGGCGATGCTAGAGTTGCTAGCGGTCCACCGGGCGGCGCCCTGCCGGCGGTGGCTGCTCACGTCCGGGTGGCGGAATGGCAGACGCGCTAGCTTGAGGTGCTAGTGCCCGTTAAGGGCGTGGGGGTTCAAGTCCCCCTCCGGACACCATCACCCACATCAAAGCCTCTTCCTTCGCGGTTGACCCGCGTCGAGGACAACATGGCCGAGCACGTCGACACCAGCGCCGCCCTCGGCGCTCTCCACTTCGCCACCGACAAGACCTTCAGGGAACAGCCCAACCGCCGCGCGCGCGCCGCCGCGTGGCGCATGATCCGCGAGCAGGAGGGCCCCGGTGACGATGTCGCGTGAACCGTCACGCACGGCATAGGGCCACCGCGATGGAACAAGCCTTCACCGCGGTGTGCCGCCGATCCGGCAGGTGGTGGGCGGTCAGCATCCGGGAACTCAAGGGGGTTCACATCCAGGCCCGCCGCCTCGACCAGGTTGAGGACATGGCTCGCGACGCCATCGGCCTGATGCTCGACATCGATCCGGCCGAGATCACGGTGCAGGTGGAGCCCTGCCCACGCTCATCGACGAGGTGCGGGCGTCCTTCGGACTGCGGCTGTCACCACCGCTGCCCGCCGGGACGTGCAGCTGGGGTGGCGCCGGCCACGCTTCCCGACGGCACCGCGGTGATCGTCAAGATCTCCTGGCCCCACCGCGAGATGTACGGCGAGGCGGCGGCGCTGCGGCTGTGGGACGGCCGTGGCGCGGACGGATCACCGCCTGGGCGCTCGCCCGGCAGGTGGAGGACGCCCTGTGGCGGGCAGCCCACGGCGACCCCGCCGTCCTGGCCGACGCCCGGGTGCTCGCGGGTCTACTCTAGGTCCTGGTACGCCGAGTGCGGTCAGAGACCGCTCAACCGGTGCGCTCGGCCAGCGCCACGATGATCCCTTCCGGCCCCCGGACGTAGGCCATCCGCCACACGCCCTCGTACTCGCCGACGCCACCGACGAGCCCGTAGCCCTGGGCGACCGCCCAGTCGACGGCCGCCTGCAGGTCGTCGACCTCGAAGGCCACGTTACGCAGTCCCAGCTCGTTGGCCATGGCGGTCGGGTTGCCCGGCACGGGGTCGGGGCGCAGGAACCTGGAGAGCTCCAGGCGGGTGCCGCCGCCGGGCGGCTTCAGCATGACGATCTCGGTGCGGGCGTCGGGGATGCCGCAGACCGTGTCCAGGAACCCGCCCTCGAGCACCGTCCGGCCCTCGACCTCCAGACCCAGCCCGACGAAGAACCCGGTCACGAGGTCGAGATCGGCGACCGTGAGCCCGACGTGGTCGAAGCGTCGTACGTGCGCCATCGGCCCGCCCCCGTCCTCGTCGACCGTGCACCCACCGGCGTCTGACAAGAAGAATGCGGACAAATTCGTGGTAGTCGGTCAGATCGTGCTTCCCTCGCGCACCATCTCAGATCCGAGAGACCCCGGCCAAGATCCACGCCGGGCGGGCCGCGGACAGCGGCCCGCCCGGCGCGGCGACCGTCCCGTCAGCGGGCGTCGCCGGTGTAGCAGACGAGGTTGTCCCGCTCCATCAGCACCTGGTACGGCAGGACCGGCGGGGCGTCGACGAATCCGAGCCGGGCGACGACCGTGGCGCCCACCACCCGGATGTCCGCCACCTCGAACCGCTCACGCCACGGCCGGTCGGTGTACACCGAGGCGCCGTCGGTGAGCAGGCTGCGCAGCGCGGCCGCGTTGGCCTCGGCGTCCTCCTGGCTCACGTGGACGTAGGCGAACACCGCGTACGGGGTGCCGTCGATGTGCGTACTGCCGGCCGCCACGCCGAGGAACGGACGCGGCAGCCCCGTACCCGCGGCCTGCTGTGCCGGGCCCTCGGGCTTGAAGACGGTGGGCGGCCCGGCCAACAGCTGCGCCGAGTACGCCTTCTCCGCGTCCAGCGCCGCGACCAGCGCGGACAGGACCGGGTTGTCGGCGAGGGTCGGCCCGCCGTCTTGCGCCGCCACCACCGGCGGGGTGGCGCGGGCGATCACCAGGTGGTCGCCGACCATCGCAAGCCGCAGCGCCTGCCCGAGCGGCCGGGCCGTGGTGATGTCCCGCAGGTCCGTCTCGTAGTCCTCACCGCCGATCCGCCAGATCCCGTCGCCCGGCCGCTCACCCAGGGCATCGGCGAGGCGTGAGTGGTCGAGCCCGCCGATGGCGGCGAAGTCGTGCGGCGGCACCTGGTACTCGGCGAACCAGGACACCTCCGCGACCGACCATCCGAGTTCGGCGGCGAACTCGGCCACCCGGTCGATCCGGACCGGCTGAGCCACCTCGGGGAACACCGTGGACACCGGGGGACCGTCGGCGGACACCCCACGCAGGGCGATCACGAACTCCCGCACCTGGTCCGGGTCGGTGGGGTCGGCCGGCCGGGAGATCCCGGCGAGCTCGACCGCCCGGTCCACGTCGGCGAGGGCCACCTGGATGAACGCACCACCGCCGTCGGCGGCGGCCTGCGGCAGGGTGGCGAGCATCGCGGTGAGTCCGGACCGGGTCCCGTCGGGACCACCACCGAGGCCACCACCGAGGCCGCTACCAAGGCCGCCACCGGGGCCACCGCCCGAGTCGCCGCTTCCACAGCCGACCAGCAGCATTCCGACCACGCCGAGCGTCGCGAACGCCCGGACTCCACCGCGATGACCGATCATGAACGGCAGTCTACGTTTGCCCGGTGACGCGCTGATCGCACCGCTCTCCGGGGTGTGGGGTGTTCGTCCGCCTTCGGCAAGGGACCGTCCACCTCGACATGTGACTCGTCCACGGCCGACAAGGGACTCGTCCACGGTCGACAAGGGACTCGTCCACGGCCGACAAGGGAACGGTGCGGGACCTGCCCGGTCCCGCACCGTCGCCCCTCCCTTACGGCCTCACGGCGTGATCACACTCAGGACTCCGACCCGGCGGACACCCGGCACCGGCGAGGCGCCGGACGCCCGCGGGTCAGCCGAGCGCGGCCCGCACCTCCTCGACCACCCGCTCGACGGACGGCCGGGCCGCGTCCTCCAGCACCCCCGAGGCGGGCACCGGCACGTACGGCATGGTGATCCGCACGATCGGTCCCCGCAGCGCGTCGTAGGCGCGCTCGGCGAGCAGTGAGGAGACCTCCGCACCCCAGCCGCACGGGCGCGGGTTCTCCTCCAGCGTGAACACCCGGCGTACGCGGGCCGCCTCGGTCATCACCGTCTGGATGTCCAGCGGGATGAGCGAGCGCAGGTCGACCACCCCGCAGCTGATCCCCTGCTCGGCCAGGGTGTCGGCGGCCTGCAGGGCCCGCGGCACCATCGCCCCCAGGGTGACGATGAGCGCGTCGTCGCCCTGCCGCAGCACCTTGGCCCGGCCCAGCTCGTCGTCCCAGTCCGCGTCGGTCACCTCGCCGCGCGTACCCAGCAGCGCCTTGTGCTCCAGGAAGACCACCGGGTCGGGGTCGCGGATCGCCGCGGTGAGCAGACCCACCACGTCGGCCGGGGTGGACGGCACCACGACCTTGAGCCCCGGGATCGCCATCAGCCAGCTCTCGATGTTCTGCGAGTGCTGGGCCCCGAACCGTACGCCCGCGCCGTTGTGCGCCCGGACCACCAGCGGCACCTCGATCTGCCCGCCGGTCATGTACCGGAACTTCGGGATCTGGTTGACCAGGTAGTCGTAGCAGACCCCGACGAAGTCGGCGAACATGATCTCGGCCACCGGCCGCAGCCCGTTCATCGCCGCACCCATCGCCGCACCGAGGATCGCCTGCTCGGAGATGGCGGTGTTCCACACCCGGTCGCCGCCGAACCGCTCGTACAGGCCGGCGACGGTCTTGAAGACGCCGCCGGCGCGGACGTCCTCGCCGAGCACCACCACCCGCTCGTCCTGCTCCATCGCCCGGCCGAGCGCCTCGGCGACCGCCTGTCGGTAGGTCAGTTGTGCCATGCCGCACCTCCGTCGGCCCACACGTCGGTCTCGAGGGTGTCGAGCGACGGCTTGGGCGCCTCCTTGGCCTGCGCGACCGCGTCCCGCACCGCCGCGGCGGCCGCGTCGTCGATCGTCTTCAGTACGCTCTCCGCCACCCCGTCGGCGAGCAGGCGCTCCCGGTACCGGGGCACCGGGTCCTGCTCCATCCACCGGGAGACCTCGTCGGGGTCGCGGTACTTGGCCGGGTCGGCCATCGAGTGGCCGCGCTGGCGGTAGGTGGTGGCCTCCACCAGGAAAGGCCCTTCACCCGCGCGGCACCGGGCGATGAGGTCCGACGCGGTGCGGTAGACCTCGTCCGCGTCGTTGCCGTCGATGAGAATCCGCGGCAGGCCGTACGAGCCGGCGCGGTCCGCGGCCGGGTGGGGCACCGCGGTGACCGTCTGGATCGGCGAGTACTCCATGTACTGGTTGTTCTCGCAGACGTAGACCACCGGCAGCCGCCACACCGCGGCCATGTTCATCGCCTCGTGGAAGGCGCCGATGTTGGTCGCCCCGTCACCGAAGAAGCAGACCACCACCTGCCCGGTGCCGCGCAGCTTGGCCGACCAGGCGGCGCCGGCGGCGATCGGCAGGTGGGCGCCGACGATCGCGTTGCAGCCCATCATCCCGTGCTCCACGCTGGTCAGGTGCATCGAGCCGCCCTTGCCCTTGAGCAGCCCGGTGCCCCGCCCCATCAGCTCCGCCAGGACGGGTCCCATCGGTACGCCCCGGCACAGGGTGTGCGCGTGGCTTCGGTGGGTCGCGTACGACAGGTCGTCGCCGCGCATCGCCACCCCGAACCCGGCGGCGACCGCCTCCTGCCCCACCGCCAGGTGGCACGGCCCCTGGGTCTCGCCCTGCAGGTACAGGATCCCGACCCGGTTCTCGAACTCGCGGACCTCCACCATCCGCCGGTAGATCTCCAGCCGGATCTCCTCGGGGGGTGGGGCGGTCGCCGGTGTCGCCGGCTGACTGCCCGCCTGTGCACTCATCGGTTCCTCCTCCCTGTGTGGCGTCACGCCGCGATGGACAGCATCTGGTGCTCCACGAAGGCGTCCAGTCCGGCCACGCCGCCCTCCCGGCCCAGACCGCTGTCCTTGAACCCGCCGAACGGGACCTCCACCGTGTTCGGTGCGCCGTTGTTGATGCCGATCACGCCGATCTCCAGCCGGTCGGCGAGCCGCATCGCGTGGTCGAGGTCCGCGCTGCACACGTAGCCCCCGAGCCCGTACGCCCACCGGTTGATCCGCGCGACCAGCTCGTCCTCGTCGGCGTACCGGCGCACCGGGGCGACCGGCCCGAAGATCTCCTGGTCCCACGGGTGGTCGTCGGGCGGCTCCACCACCACGGTGGGCGCGACGAAGTAGCCGTCGGCCGGCACCGTGTCCGGCTGCGACACCGGAAGGCCCGCCTGGCGGGCCTGGGCGACCAGGGACGCCAGGCGCGTCATCTCCGACGGGCTGATGACCGGGCCGAGCTCGGTCGCCTCGTCCAGCGGGTCGCCGAGCCGCAGCGCGAGGGAGCGCTCGGTGAACCGGGCGAGGAGCTCGTCGTAGAGCCGCTCGTGGACGAAGACGTCGTTGGCGGCGATGCAGGAGGCGCCGTTGTTGCGGTACTTGGCCACCAGCAGCGCGTCGAGCGCCCGGTCCGGGTCGGCGTCCTCGCACACCACGAACGGTGCGCGGCCGCCGAGTTCCAGCACCGTCCGGACGAACCGGGGTGCGACGGTCTCCGCGATCGCCCGGCCCACCCGGGTGGAGCCGGTGAACGAGATGCCGCGCACCCCGGCGTGGCCGACCAGGGCGGCGCCGACCCCGGCGTCGCCGACCACGGTGTTCACCACCCCGACCGGCAGCCGCCGCTCCAGGATCTCCGCCACCGCCAGGCCCGACAGCGGGGTGAGTTCGGACGGTTTGAACACCACGGTGCAGCCGGCCACCAGGGCGGGGGCGAGCTTGCGGGCGGGGATCGACACCGGGAAGTTCCACGGGGTCAGGACGGCGACCACGCCGACCGGTTTGCGGCGGACCACGAACCGGCGCGACCCGTGCACCCGGTAGTCGTCGGTGAGCGTGTGCCCCAGGTCGGCGTACCAGTCGAAGAAGTCGGCGGAGAACAGCACCTCGGCGCGCGCCTCGGCGATCCGCTTGCCGGTCTCCCGCGCCACCGTGGTCGCCAGCGCCTCGACGTCGGCCCGCAGGTCGGATGCGACCGCCCGCAGGGCCGCGCAGCGTTCGCGGACGTCCCGGGCGGCCCAGTCGCGTCCGGCGCGGGCCGCCGCCTCGACCGCGTCCGCCACCGCGGCCGGATCCGCCGTGGCCACCTCGGCCATCGTCTGCGCCGTGGCGGGTTCGACCACCACCAGCCGTCCCGGGCCGGTACGCGGCTCACCGTCGATCCGGCACCCGGCCACGATCCCGCTGTCCACCGCGACCTCCTTCACGCGTCCGTCTCGTACCGGGCCAGCGTCTTCTCGTCCCACCGGAGACCCAGGCCGGGCCCGGTGGGCAGCCGCACGTGACCGTCGACGATTTCCAGCGGCTGCTCGACCACCTCGGTGCGCAGCGGGTTGTCCCGCACGTCCACCTCCACCCAGGACAGGGAGTCGAGGGTGGAGGCGAGCTGGAGGCTCGCGGCGAGGTTGGCGATGCCGCTGTAGCAGTGCAGGCTGACCCCGGTCCCGGTGGTCGCGGCCGAGCGGGCCACCTGGTCGACCACGGAGATGCCGCCCGCCTTGGAGACGTCGGGTTGGATGTGGGCCACCGCCGGCGACCGCAGGTAGGGCGCGAACTCCTCGACGCCGTAGAGGTTCTCGCCGGTGGCCAGCGCCATGCCGGTACGCCGGTGGAGCTCCTCCAGGCAGGAGACGGCGTTGCCGCGTACCGGTTCCTCGCACCACTCCACGGCGAAGTCCCGCAGCACCGCGGCCATCTCGACCGCCTGGGAGACGCTCCACGCCTGGTTGGCGTCGACGAACAGACGCACCGTCGGACCGGCGACCCGCCGCACGGTGCGCAGGGTCTCCACGTCGCGGTCTCGTCCGAACCCGACCTTCACCTTGACCGCGGTGAACCCCTGCCCCAGGGCGTGCTCCACCAGCTCGGCCACCCGGTCGGGGCCGACCCCGCTGGCGTACACCGGCACGGTCGGGGCGACCTTGCCGGGGCGCAGGCACTCGCCGATCGACCGGCCGGTGACCTGTCCGACGAGGTCCCACAGCGCCAGGTCGACCGCGCTGATCGCCTGCCACACCGGCCCGGGCGCGCCCCACTGCCGGCCGACCGGCTCCAGCTGCCGCCGCAGCGTGGCCTGCAGCTCGCGCGGGTCGGTCACGACGGTCTTCTCCACCAGCGGGGCGACCCCGTTGGTGAGCGTGGCGATCCGCTCGGCCCACGCCCAGGACGGGTGGTTGATCCAGCTCTCCCCCACCCCGGCCACGCCGTCGGACCACAGCTCCACCAGGCACATGCGGCGGGGCCACAGGTCGCCGAACGACATGGGTGCCGCGGGCGCGGAGCGGGCCTCGAACAGCCGCACGCGCATCCGGTCGATCCGCAGCTCGGGCCACGCCGGCGGCCGGCCGTCGGCCGCCCCGTGCTCCCGAACGCCTCCCACAGTGGTCATCGAGTTCCTACTTCTCCTGGAGCCCTTGTCGGCTCTCGTGCAGCCCCTGTCGCAGCCGTCTGATGTGCCGGCGCCCGGCCTCCTCGGCCGCCACCGGATCCCGGCGCCGCAGAGCCTCGGCGATCTCCTCGTGCTCGGCGAGCGCCTGGTGCATGCCGCCGGCCACCCGGTGGGTGGTGTTCATCGCCACCCGGATCTCGCCCTGCAGCCGGTCCAGCGACTCGGTCAGCCGCCGGTTGCCGGCGATCGACCGGACCAGCTTGTGGAAGCGTTGGTCGGCCGCCATGTGCCGGGCCACGTCGCCGACGGTGACCGCGGCGCGGTGCTCGGCGACGACCTCGTCGATCTCCTTCATCGCCGTGTCGTCCAGCGCGAGCGCCGCCAGCCGGCACGCGAGGCCCTCCAGGACCTCCCGGACCTCGTAGATCTCCTCCAGGTCGTCCAAAGTGATCTGCGCGACCACCGCGCCGCGGCGGGGTTCCAGCCGCGCCAGTCCTTCCGCGGCCAGCCGCGCGATCGCCTCCCGCGCCGGGCTTCGGCTGATGCCAAGCCGCCGCGCCACCTCGGGCGCGGACAGCGGGGTAAGCGGGGCCAACTGTCCGTTGAGGATCGCGTCGCGCAGGTACTCGTACGCCTGGTCGGCGAGGCCGGCACCCGGCTGCAGCGAGGCACCGAGGATCTCCAGGTTGCTCGCCCTAGCTCTCATCTGCACTCCCTGCACTCGTGGTGTCCTGCGGCGCCACGGCAGGCGGGATGGGCGGATCGACGTCCTGGGTCTTGCCGTGCGCCTGCAGGTAGGTCGCCACCAGTGTGACCTCGGACATCGTCACGCGCCGCGGCAGTGTCACGGCCAACAGACACGCCTGGGCGACGTCCTCCGGCTGCACCGCGAGCTGCCGCGCCGCCGGCGGCGGTGGCAGCGGGCGGCGATCCAGCAACGGGGTGTTCACAAGTCCAGGGAGGACGGTGGTGAACCGGATCCCGGACCGGTGCGCGGTGTAGGCGGCGCCGCGGCCGAGCGCCAGCATCCCCGCCTTGGACGCCTGGTACGCGGGTCCGCTGTGGTCGGGCCAGGCGGCGGCCACGCTGCTGATCAGGACGACGTCGCCGGGTGCGCGTTCCAGCTGCGGCAGGAACGCGTGGAGCACGTGGAACGTGCCGTCCAGGTTGGTGCTGATCACCCGGCGCCAGTCGGCGAGACTGAGCTGCTCGATCGTACGGTCGCGGATGTTGGTGCCGGCCGCGCAGACCAGGATGTCGACCGGGCCGGTGCGCTCCAGCTCCTCGGCGAGCCGCAGCACCCCGGCCTCGTCGGTGACGTCGAGCGGGTGGCTGACCACGGTGCCGCGCTCGAGCGCGTCCCGCAGCCCCGCCGCCTCCGGCACGGTCGCCAGGTCGCGGCGGGCCACGCCGTGCACGGTGGCGCCGTGGCGGGCGAACAGCTCCACGCAGGCCAGGCCGATGCCGCTGCTCGCCCCGGTGACGAGCGCGACGCGTCCGGCGAGCAGGCCGGTCGACTCAGCGGGCACAGAGACCTCCGTCCACGGTCCAGACGGCGCCCGTGACGTAGCTCGCCCGCCGGTCGCACAGGAACGCCACCACGTCGGCGATCTCCTCGGGCGTGGCGTACCGGGCGATCGGCCGGGTGGCGAGGAACGCCTGCTGGGTCCGCTCCGGCTGATCCGGGTTGAACTGCTCCTCCAGCGACCGCATCATCCGGGTCTCCACCGGACCGGGGCAGACCGCGTTGACGCGGATGCCGTGCGGCCCGACCTCGATCGCCGCGGTCTTGGTCAGGCCGATCACCGCGTGCTTGCTGGCGACGTACGCGCTCATGCCGGCCGCGCCGCGCAGTCCCAGCCCGGAGGCGACGTTGACGACCGCGCCGCCGCCGCGGGCCACCAGCCGGGGCAGCACGACCTGCATCCCGAGGAACACCCCCTTGGCGTTGACGTCCATCACCGTCGCGAAGACGTCCTCGGGGTAGTCGACCACCGGTACGCACACCCCTTCCACGCCGGCGCACTGGACGAGCACCTCCAGCTCGCCGAGCTCCCGTTCGCAGGCCGCCACCGCGGCCTCGAGCGCGGCGCGGGAGGTGACGTCCACCGGTGCCGACCACGCGAGGCCCCCCTCGGCGCGGACCAGGTCCGCGGTCTGCCGGGCCGGCTGCTCGTCCCGGTCCACCGCGGCGACCGGGTGCCCGGCACGGGCGAGGGCGAGGCAGACCTGCCTGCCGATCCCCCCGCCCGCGCCGGTCACGAACGCCGCGCCGCGGTGGTCCGGTGCACCACTCGTCGACGACATACCTGCTCAGCTCTGCCGGTGGGCCTCGTACGCGTCGAGGAACAGCTCCTTGTCGAAGAAGGTGTTCGGGTCGTAGACCTGGTCGAGCGCGCCGATGCCGACCATCACCTGCTCGACCCGCTCGATCCACTTGGCCACGTCACCGTTCTCGACGTGCTGCTTCCACTCGTCGGAGGTCGGGTAGCCGACGGTCTCCCAGTTCTTCCGGAACTGCTCCCACGGCTCCTCCGCCTTGAACGCCTCCTCCCAGGCGCCGCGCAGGGCCTCCTGGTCCTGGAGCATGACGTCGTTGGCCTCCAGCCACGCGGTGATCAGCCGCTTGAGGGCGTCCCGGTTGTTCTTGTGGAAGTCGTTGTTCGCCACCATCCCGCCGAGGACGGCCACGCCCGGGTAGTAGTCCTTCAGCGAGGTGATCTGGCGCGCACCGGGCAGGTTCTGCTCCACCAGGAACTGGTGCGGGATCCACAGCGCCGCGGCCGGCACGGCGCCGGAGATCAGGGCGCTGGCGGCGGCACCCATCGGCGTGTTGACGACCTCCACGCTGTCGGGGTCGACCCCGTTCTCGACCAGCGCGGTGTGCAGCAGGACGTGGGCGGTGGTGCCGATCGGCAGGGCGATCTGCTTGCCGGCGAGGTCCTGGACGCTGGTGATGCCCGAGTCGCCGCGGACCCAGATCTGGTTGGTGTCGTACTCCAGGAAGGTCGGCGCGATCACCTTGCCCTGGCCGCGGGCGGCGAAGTTGGCGACCACCGCCGCCCCGGAGTCGACCACGTCCACCGAGCCGGCGGCCAGCGCCTGGCTGGCGGCCGGACCCGAGTCGAACTTGACCAGCTCCAGGTCGATGCCGTGCCGTTCGAAGATGCCCTTCTGCAGCCCGACGAACAGCGGCGGGCTGATCGCCTCGGTGTTGAGGTAGCCGAGCCGGACTTTCGTCGTGCCGTCGCCGCTGCCGTCCCCGTCCCCGCACCCGGCGGCGAGCAGTGTCACCGCCAATGTGGCGGCGATCGCGATCCGTCTCATCATGGTGTCCTTTCTCCGTGTACGGTCATGACGTCGCGCTGTTCCGCCTTGGCCGGTCGCAGCAGTGACTCGACCCGCCGGCGCAGTTCGATGAATTCGCTGCTGAGTCGGACACCCGCGGGCCTGGGCATCGGCATGGGGATGTCGATGACTTCCCGGATCCGGGTGGGCGTGCCGCCCAGGACGACGATGAAGTCGCTGAGGTAGACCGCCTCCTCCACCGAGTGGGTGACGAAGACGACGGTGCGCTTCTCCTGCACCTGGGTCGCCTGCAGCATCTCCTGCATGACTTCCCGGGTCTGCGCGTCCAGCGCCGCGAACGGTTCGTCCATCAGCAGGATCGCCGGGCTCGCGGCGTACGCGCGGGCGATCGCGACGCGCTGTTTCATGCCGCCGGACAGGGTCTTGGGGAGCGCGTTCTCGAACCCGGTGAGCCCGACCATGTCGACGTAGCGACGGACGATGGCGGCCACTTCGGCGGCCGGCCGCTTGCCGGCCCGGCGCACCGTGAGTCCGAACGCGATGTTCTGGGCCACCGTGAGCCACGGGAACACCGCGTACTGCTGGAACACCATGCCGCGGTCCCGGCTCGGCCCGTCGACCACCTGACCGTTGACCGTGACGCTCCCGGTGTCCGGCCGGGCGAAGCCGGCGGCCAGGTTGAGCAGGGTGGTCTTGCCGCACCCGCTGGGTCCCACGACCGCCGCGAACTTCCCCTCCGGGATGTGGAGGTCGAGATTCTCGAACACCGCGAACCGCTCGCCGTCGCGTACGTGGTATTTCGCGACTCCGGAGAACCGCACACCGCGGTCGTTGGACCCGGTCGTCGTCCGCTGCCGCGACGCTGTCATCGCTCCACCCGTTCCTGCCAGCGCACGAAGCGCGCCATGATCTTTTTCAGTACGTGGTCCATGGTCAGAGCCAGCGCGCCGATGAGGATGATTCCGACGTAGATCATGTCGATCTGGAAGAAATTGCCGGCGTTCTGGATGACCGCACCCAGGCCGCTGTGCGCGGCGAGCAGCTCCGCGGCGACCAGGGTGGCCCAGGAGACGCCGAGCGCGACACGGAGCGCCACGAAGATCTGCGGAATCGCCACCCGCACCACGACCTTGCTGAAGATCTCCCACTCGGTGGCGCCGAGGACGCGGGCGGCACGGATGTAGATCTCGTCGACGGCCGCGATCCCCTCGTAGATGACCACGACCGAGGCGAAGAACGACGCCCAGACGAGAATGCTGACCCGCGCCTGCTCCCCGATTCCGAGGTAGACGATCACCAGCGGCACGAGGGCGATCGGCGGCAGGGCCCGGAAGAAGCTGACGAGCGGGTCGAACATGTACCGCAGCGGGCGGTACCAGGCGAGCAGGAACCCCACCGGGATCGCGGCTCCGGTGCCGATCGAGACACCGGCCAGGACACGCATGATGCTGACCCCCATGTCGCGGGCCAGCTCGCGTTCGGTGAAGCCGATCCAGACGGCCTGCGCCACCTGATCCGGGCGCGGGAACAGTGACCGGCTGATCAGGCCGGAGAACCAGATCAGGTACCACGCAAGGATCAGGACCCCGAAGCCGGCGACGCCGAAGAGGAGCGCCCGGGCGCCGGAGCCGGCCTGGGGCGTGCCCTCGCGGCTACGCGTGGCCACTGCGGAGTCGGTCGACATCAAGAGCCTCCAAGGTTGGCCGCAGGGCGCTGCATCCTGAATGTTGCATACAGCATGTTGTGTGCAACATGCTTAGCTACAGACCGGACGGTCTGTCAAGACCGTCGCGGCGGGAAACCCGCAGCGTGTGCGGCGCGGACACCGACCGTGACCGACCAGGTTGCACGGCTGGTGATCGGGCGACCACGCTGAGGTGCGCTCGTGGGAGGTGAGCGGTGGGTCGTCGATGGTGGAGGTCCGGGCGGGAACCGGTCGGCTCGGAGCCGGACTACCGGTTCTCGCTCGCCAACGAGCGCACGATGCTCGCGTACCTGCGGACCTGTCTCGCCCTGATGGCCGCCGGGGTGGCGCTCATCCAGCTCTTCGACCGCGCGG
>CAZSNW010000014.1:0-21884 GCA_964608245.1 uncultured Micromonosporaceae bacterium | reverse complement strand
GAGCCGTTCTGATCGGCGACGTCTCGACGGTTTGTGGCGAGGCGGCGGCCACCCGGTCGGGGGGCCGCCGCCTCCGCATGTGGCGTGGACCTCGCCCCCGGTGACCTGGCCGCGGGGCTCTCCGGTCGCCGGCGGGCGGTGGTCGGCGCTGGTCAGGGCTGACTACAGTTCCACCGGTCGTCACGTTCGACCGGGAAGGAGCCCTCATGGAGAGCGGTGACCGGCCGGCCACCCTCGGTGTGCTGGGCGGCATGGGTCCGGCGGCCACCGCGGACTTCCTGCTGCGGTTGACCCGCCTGACCCGCGCGGAGCGTGACCAGGATCACGTGCCGACCGTCGTCTACTCCGATCCGCGGATCCCCGACCGCTCCGACGCGATCCTGGGACGGGGCCCCGACCCGGTGCCGGCGATGCGGGTCGGGATCGAGTTCCTGGAACGGGCCGGCTGCGCGGTGATCGCGATCCCGTGCAACACCGCCCACTACTGGTACGAGCAGCTCGCCGCGGCCACCACGGTGCCGGTGCTGCACATCGCGGAGGTGACCGCCGAGTGGCTGCGTACCCACGCACCGGTGCGGCGTGTCGGCCTGCTGGCCACCGACGGCACCGTCCACGCCCGCATCTACCACGACCGGTTCGCCCGGTTCGGCATCACCACCCTCGACCTCGCCGAGGGTGAGGCGGGCGTGGTGATGCGCGGGATCCGGGCGCTCAAGGCCGGCCGGGAGGCCGAAGCCCGGCAGACCCTGGTGACCGCCGGCAAGGAGCTGATCCGCCGCGGCGCCGAGGCGCTGGTCGTGGGCTGCACGGACGTGTCGGCGGCGCTGGCGGGGACGGAGTCGGTCGACGGCGTCGAGGTCGTCGACGCCTCCGACTGCCTGGCGCGGGCCTGCATCGACGCCCTGGGATACGCCCGATGGTGACGGGACTCCACCGGACGGTGACGGTCCGTCATCCGGCGGTGACGGACCTTCGCCCGATGGTGGCCGGGGGTTGCCCGATGGTGCGGCCGCGTCGCCCGAAGGGGGAGCGGATGGGGACGAAGGTGCATTTGCCACCCAGACCTATGCTGGGTGTCACTCGCCGGCGGTGGACGGCCGTGGTCCACCCCGGCCGTACCACCTCTCGTGAGAGGACATGATGTCCGATCCTGTGACCGTACTGACCGTCCGTCGTGCCCGGGCCACCTCCTACCGGCCGGAGGGCGGGCAGCGTTACCTGATCCAGCTGCGGGCCGAGACCGGTGACGGGCGGATCGTCGACAGCCTCGGTTGGGCCATACCGCGGGGCCTCCGGACCGGTGACCGCAGCAGCGTCTCCTGGGACTTCCTCGCCGACTGCCTGGCCGACCTCCTCGGCCGCACGCTGTCGTTCTCGGGGCCGGTGGAGGCCGCCGGTGCCGTGCAGGCGGTCCTCGACGTGTTCCGGCCACGGGCGGAGGAGCGCGCCGGCGAGCTGCGCGAGGCCGACCGGGAGATGTACGCCGAGATGGCCCGCGCCTACGGGTGGCGGTCGGTGGCGCGGCCGATGCTGAAGCAGACGGCCTACACCGTGCTGCCGTGGTACCGCAGCGCACCGTTCGCCGGCACCCTGCGCGGCCTGGAAGCCGCCCTGCTGGACCTCGTGTGCCACGCGCTCGAACTGCCGCCCGACCAGGTCGTGGGGGCGAAGCAGGCCCGTGAGCTGGCGCCCAACCTGCCCCAGCCGTTCGGCGCCCCCGACCGCAGGGAGGAGATCTTCGCCGAGACGCTGCAGAAGGGCGCCCGGTCGGTGGCGTTCCCGCCGCCCCCGGCCCCGACCTACCACGGCCGCGCCGCCACCCAGTACGACGAGGTGGACTACCTGCAGCCACTGGGCTCCAACGGCACCAAGGGCCACCTGCTGGAGCGGGAGGCGCTGGCCCTGGGCCTGTCGTCGCTGCGGTTCAACAAGGGCGCGTTCCTCGCCACCGACGGCACGAGGCCGCCGCTGCTGTTCAAGTGGAGCCGCACCGGCCGGTCGAGCGCGGTGTCGCTGGCGCTGTGCACCCACAAGGAGGCGACCCGGCTGCGGCTGGCGCGCGCGGGCGTACCGGTGCCGCGCGGCCGCACCTTCGCGCACGGCGACATCGAGTCGGCGGTCGCCTTCGCCGAGCGGATCGGCTACCCGGTGGTGGTCAAACCGGCGACCGGGGTGCGGGGCATCGGCGTGGTCGCCAACATCCGCAACCGGTCGGAGCTGCTGGCCGCCTTCGAGCAGATCAACGATCCGCGGCTGGGCGCCACCGACTTCATCGTCGAGCAGCACATCCAGGGCCGCGACTACCGGATCGTGGTGGTCGGGGACGAGGTGATCGCCGCCATCCTGCGGGAGCCCGCCGGGGTCGAGGGGGACGGTGAGCGTACCGTCGCGGAACTGGTCGTCGACAAGAACACCTTCCGGCGGCAGAACCCGCACCTGTGGGGCCGGCCCATCCTGTACGGCTCGGCCGCCCGCTACCAGCTGCGCCGCCAGGGCCTCACGCTCACCTCGGTACCCAGGAAGGGTCAGCGGGTGGTGCTGAGCAACACGTGCAGCCTGTCCCAGGGCGGCGACTCGGTCGACGTGCTCGACGAGCTGCACCCGTCCATCAAGGACGCCTGCGTACGCGCGGTGAAGGCGGTGCCGGGGCTGTGGTTCTGCGGTGTGGACTTCCTCCTGGAGGACCACACCATGCCGCTGTCGGAACAGCAGGCCGGCATCTGCGAGCTCAACGCGCACGCCGCCATCGGCAACTGCGAGTACCCGCTGTACGGGTCGCCGCGCCAGGTCGCCCGGACGGTGCTGCGCGGCTGCGTGGAGCACTTCGGCCTGTCGATCGCCGACAAGCCGGCCGACCAGCTCTCGCTGCGGCTGACCGTGACGGGCCCCGAGTCCTGGAAGGGCTACCACCGGTGGTTCCGTCGACACGCCGGCAGCTTCGGCGTGACCGGGTGGATCCGCCAGGTGGACCGGACCACGACCGAGGTGGTGCTGTCCGGCGACACGGTGCCGGTCACCACGCTGGCCGCGTTGGCCGCCCTGGGCCCGCGGCGGTCCGGTCCGTACCTCGTCTCCACCACCCACGTGCCACCGCCGGAGGTGGAGGGCTTCCAGATCCTGTCACCGTTGACCGCGAAGGACTGACCGCGAGGGAGAAGAATGGCCGATGACGTAGCGACGGCCGGTGTCGACCTGGACCGGGTACCGGCCGATCTGCGCGACGGCTACGAGGTGCTGCGGGCGGCGCTCCGCCACGGCCTGGACGTGACGCTCTACCCGCGCCAGTGGCTGGTGGCCCGGCTGCCCGGCGACGACGCCGAGCTGGCGTTCGTGCACGGCGTACCGCAGGCCTCCACCCTGGTGGCGGTCACGTACGCCCAGGACCGGCGCATGCGTCGTGAGCTGATGGTCGCCGCCGGTCTGCCGGTGCCGCCCGGCGAGACCTTCGCGATCGGGTACCAGGTGGACAAGGCCAAGCGGTTCGCCCGTGAGGTCGGCTACCCGGTGGTGGTCAAGCCCGTGGTGGGCGAGAACATGCGCGAGACGCTCACCGCCGCCGACGAGAAGGGGCTGGACCGGGTCCTGGACTACCTGCGGATCCCGGAGACGGAGCGGCCGACCTTCCGCCGTGCCGCGTACGGGCTGACGCTCCTCATGGAGCCGGACGAGACCGACGACGGTCGCACGGTGGCGCCGGCGAACTACCGGTTCCTGGTGGAGAAGAAGGTCCCCGGCCAGCCGGTCCGGATCCTCGTGCTCGAGGACGAGGTCGTCTCGGCGGTGACCTTCCCCAGCGGCCGGGCCGGCGAGCCGGACGCGCCGCACCGGGACGTCACCGACGAGCTGCACCCGTCGTTCCGGGACCTCGCCGTCCGCGCGGTCCGCACCCTGCCGGGGCTCGCCGTCGCCGCCATGGACGTGGTGGCGACCGACCACCGCCGGCCGGTGTCCGAGCAGCCGGTGTGGATCGTGGACTTCTCCGAGCGGCCGCTGCTCGCCGTCCAGGCCGCCGTCTCGCCGGAGCTCAGCGGCGCGCTCGCCACCCGCATCCTCGCCACGGGGGGCCGCGAGCTGCCCGAGCCGCGCGACGAGGCGGCGTTCCTCCTCGAGATCGAGGAGGCGATGGACGTCGCCCGGCTGGTCGCCACCGTGGCGGCGGTCGCCGACCGCAGCGGTCTGACGAGCGACCTCAGGGTGGACGACCCGGTGGAGGGGCGGGCCAGCGGCGTGGTGCGGGGGCCCGCCGACCGGGTCGCACTCCTCATGGAGCTGATCTTGGCCGGGCAGCTCGACGGGTGCCGCGCCATGCTGCTGTCGGCGCGTCGGACGGGCACGGTGCCGGCGACCGCATGACCGGGGTGCCGGCGTCCGCCCGGACACGGGTGGTCGGAGGTGGACGCTTGTGACCGCCACCGGGTCCGCGGCGGTCGACGACCGGGCGGCGTTCGTCCACGCCGCCATCGACCGGGGTGTCAACCCCAAGTCGGCGCTGCTGGAGCACGCCGCGATCGTCCGCGGCCTGCGGGTGACCCGGGTGGACAACCGGATCGTGCTCGTCCACCGCCCGTCCGCGGATCCGCTGGTCTTCGTGAACATGAACGGTCCCCGGTCGACCGTGCTCGCCCAGCGGCTGTGCGACGACAAGGCGGTGACCCGGCACCTGCTGGCCGCCGACGGTCTGGCGGTGGCCGAGTCGCGCGTCTTCGGCGTGGCCGAGCTGGACGAGGCGACCCGGTACGCCGAGAGCCTCGGCTGGCCGGTGGTGGTCAAACCGACCAACCTGTCCCGCGGGCACGGGATCACCACCAACGTGCGCAGCGCCGACCAGGTTGCGGTGGCGTGGCGGACCGCGGTGGAGGCGGCCGGCACCCGGCGGGACACCCGGGTGCTGGTGGAGCGGCAGTTCGACGGCGAGGACCACCGGATGATCGTGGTCGGCGGCCGGCTGATCGCGGCGACCCTGCGCCGCCGGGCCAACGTGGTCGGCGACGGCAGCTCGACGATCCTGGAGCTGATCCGCCGCAAGAACCAGCTCCGCCTGGGCAACCCCCACCTGCGGGGCTACCTCATCCCCGAGGACCCGGCGCTGCTCGACCTGCTCACCGAGGCCGGCCGGACGCTCGCCGACGTCCCGGCCGAGGGCGAGGAGGTTCCGCTGCGGGGCACCTCGAACGTCGCCACCGGTGGGGACAACATCGACGTCACCGACCGGGTCCACCCCGACTTCGTGGAGATCGCCGTCCGGGCGCTCGCCGCCGTCCCGGGGATGGAGTACGGCGGCGTGGACATCATGACCGCGGACATCTCCCGGCCCGGCCCGTACCTGGTCGGGGAGGTGGAGTTCGCACCCGGTCCCGGCCCCCAGTTCCCCATCGTGGGCGAGGGCCGGGACATCGCCGGCGCGATTCTCGACCACTACCTGGAGGGGGCTCCGCCGCGCCGCCGGTCGTCCACCACCGGCGCGCCGACCGGAGCGGCACCGGATACGCCCGCGACGCCGGGGCGGTGGACGCGGTCGAAGACGCCGGCCGCCCAGGAGGGGCCGACCATGGCGGACGCCGACCGGCCGCGGACACCACGGGACCTGGACCTCGCCGAGGTGGCGCGCCGGTGGGGCGGGGCGGGCACGGCCGCCGGGCTCGACCGACGGCTGCGGGTGGCGCGCGACGAGGCGGACGAACACCACTTCGTCGCCCGTGACCGGTCCCGGCTCGCCCAGCTGGTCTCCGACCGCCCCGACCTGCTGGCCGCGGTGCTGGCCGAGGCGGGGATTCCGGTCTGTCGGGCGGTGCGCGCCCGCCCCGGCGAGTGGGACCAGGTGGCCCGGTTCCTCGCCGACTCGGCCGGCCCGTGGTCGGTGGAGGCCACCGACAGCCGACGGGCCCTGCGGTCGCTGCCGCGCGGTCCCGAGCGGGTGGAACGCGCGTACCGGGCCCTGGAGCGGCACGGCCGGACCGCGGTCGTCGGCGAGGCGCCGGACCTCGCCGTCGCCGACCTGCTCCTGGTCGACGGCGAGGTCGTCGCCTGCGTCCTGCGGGTGCCACCGAGCGTGCTGGGCCGCCCCAACCGTGCGCCGCGGCTCGCCCGGCGCAAGGCCGCCGTCCGCGCACACCACCCGTACCTGCGGTTCTTCCCCTTCCCGGCCCGCCTGACCGACGGTCGGGTGTCCCTGATCCCGAGGAGGCGGCGGCACGTCCGGTTGACCGCCAACCCGCTGCTGCCCGCGGGCGGGGAGACGGTCGGACTCCGGTACCCGCCGCGCGGACTGGCCGACACGGCCCGGCGGGTGCTGCACCTTGTCGGGAGTCCTCGCCTGGCGGCGGTATCGTTCGCACGACGTGGTATCGTTCGCACGACGTCCGAATACTTCGTACGGTCAGCACCGTGGGCGGTGGTGAAGGTCGACGTCGACCCGACGCTCAGCCACTTCGCCCGGCCGTGGGCCGGGGTGGTGGCCGGTGACGTACACTGTGTCGTACTCGACCTGCTCCGGCAGGGAGGCGCCGTCCGACTGCCGGTGTCCGTGACGACCCGGGCCCGGGACCGGGGTCCGCGGTCGCCGTAGTCGGGAGAGGAGCACCATGTCCGCGCCGGACCACCTCGGTGACGTCGCGGTACGCGCCGGCGACGCCGTCACGGGACGGGACGGTGACCGCACGGCCGGTGTGACGCTCGTGTTCGCCGGCGATACCAGTCTCGGCGACTGGTATCTGCGCCGGCAGGGTGGCGAGCCGTTGGAGCGGGTCCACACCGATCCGCTGTCGTTCGTCCGCGGCGTCGGGGACCTGGTCGCCGACAAGGACCTGTTCGTCCTCAACTTCGAGTCGGTCCTGGCGCACCGCCCGACGAGCCCGTGGAAGGGGCAGAAGAAGTACCTGGGGTGGGACGATCCGGAGCGCACCGTGTCGGTCCTGCAGGCGTTGCGGGTCGACGCCGCGGGTCTCGCCAACAACCACACCATGGATTTCGGGCCGCAGGTCCTCACCGACACGCTGGCCCGACTGCGGGAGGGTGGCATCCGTCCGTTCGGTGCCGGGGCGACGCTGACGGAGGCGGCCGCACCCCTGACCTGGACCGCGACGGTCGGCGGCGCGACCGTGCGTGTCCACGTGCTGGCTGGACAGGCGACCAGTCGTACCCTGCACGGGTTCGGCTTCTTCGCCACCGACACCGGGCCGGGTGTGCGTCCGCTCTCGCTCGAGCAGGTGACCGAACAGATCCGAACGATCCGGTCGGAGGACCCGGATGCGCTCATCGTCCTGTTCCCCCACTGGGGACGGAACTACGAGTGGGCCAGCGAGCGGATGCGGCGGTACGCCCGGGAGTACCTGGCCGCCGGCGCGGACGTGATCATCGGGCACGGCGCCCACATGGCGACCGACCTCGCCGTCCACCCGGAAGGCACCGCGGTCTTCTCGCTCGGCAACTTCGTCTTCAACTCGCGCGGACGGTACGCGGCGCTCAACGCCTCGCCCTACAGCGTGATCGCGAGGCTCCAGCTGGCCCCGGACGGCGACCTCTGGCGGGCGCAGCTGCGGCTGTACCCGATCGTGTCCGACAACACCGTGACCGGGTACCGGCCGCGCCCGGTGGAGGAGGCCGAGGCCCGCGAGTTCTACCAGGTCTTGCGCCGGAGGGCGCCGCATCCGACGGCGTTCGCCGCCCAGTTCGGCCTGGCGCGTGATCCGCGTGGTTGGTGCCTGGTGCAGCGCTCCACGCTGAGCCCACGCTTCGCGCCACCGGAGAGTTCTCGTCCATCGTGGACCGGCCGGCTGGTGGTGCCGGTCCGCCGCCTGGGGCGGCCGGTCAAGCGGGTGGTGCGGGTGGCCGTGCAGGCGCTCCGCCGTCCGGTCGCGGCGGTCAGCGCCGGCCGGCCGTCCGGAGAGCCGGTCCCCAACCGGTACCTCCACCGCCCCTCCCGCTACCTCAAGCTGGGGGAGCTGGAGAGCCACGTCCTCGAGTGCGAGGCGCTGCGCCACGGGCTGACGGTCCGGCGGTTCAACCGCCGGATGTTCGTCGCGTACGACACCGACGGCAACGCGGTCGAGTTCAGCGGCCCCGCCTCGCCGGCCACCTCCGGGGTCGCGATCCACCTGACGGGCGACAAGTCCCGCACCCGGCTGCTGCTGGCCGCCGCGGGTCTGCCGATCGCCCGGGGCCGGGTGTTCCCGTTGGAGGACGGGGAAGGGGCGCTCGCCTTCGCCGAGGAGATCGGCTGGCCGGTGGTGATCAAGCCGGTCGACGGCTCCGGGGGTAAAGGGGTCTTCCCCGGGCTGCGGAACCCGGAGGAGTTCACCCGCGCGTACACCACGTTGGTGGAGGCGGCCCCGCAGTACGGGTGGCAGCCGCGGTTCCTCGTCGAGGAGCACATCGACGGGGAGGATTTCCGGTTCTTCGTGCTCAACGGCGAGGTGCTCTCGGTGATCCGTCGGCGCCCCGCCAGCGTGGTGGGTGACGGGGTCTCCACCGTCGCCGAGCTGATCGAGCGCAAGAACGCGCAGCGCACGGGCAATCCGCACCTGCGGACCCGGCCGCTGCGGCTGGGGCCGAAGACCGAGTTCGAGCTGCGGCGGCAGGGGCTCACTTTGGACTCGGTGCCCAAGCGCGGTCAGACGGTGCTCGTCTCCCGGGCGGCGAACCTCAGCCAGGGCGGGGAGAGCATCGAAGTCTACGACGAGATGCATCCCTCGCTGCGCGAGATCGCCGGCCGGGCGGCCACGGCGATCCCCGGTCTCGGTCCGGTGGGGGTGGACCTGATCGTCGCCGACCATCGCCTCCCGGCCGACCGGCAGCGGGTCGCCGTCTGCGAGGTCAACGGGTCACCCGGGTCGACCGCCAACGAGTACCCCATGTACGGCAGGCGACGGCGGGTGATCCCGGCGGTGTTCCAAGACGCCGTGCGCCGCCGAGGTGTCACCCTGGGGCCGCCGGTGCCGAAGCGGTCCACGTACCAGGCGGTGCTCGACGTGGTCGGGGTCGCTGATCCGGCCGCGTACCGTGACTGGTTCACGCGGCACGCCGCGCAGCTGCGCCTGGGGGTGTCGGTGTCGCCGGTCGCCGACGACCATCTCCGGTTCCTGCTCTCGGGCCGGTTCGAGGAGGTGGTGGCCGCCGCGACCCGGTCGGTCAGAGGCCCGGACGGGTTCCCACGACCGCTGTACGTGGAGGTCCGGGCGGCGACGGAGGAGCGTCCGGAGCCGTGCGTACCGCAGCGTCACGGAGTGGAGGTGCCGGCATGAGCAGCCTTGCGGTCACTCTCGTCGGCTCCACGTGCCTGCGGTCGAAGTGGGAGTTCCGGCTGCTCGACGGGGCGGAGCTGCTCGCCGTCGGGCGGCGGACGGTGGCGTTCCGTCACCTGATGCCGGGCAGCGTCTCGCTCCCACTCTCCGTGTGCCTGCGGTCCCGGAGCGGTTTCCACGCGGTGTTCCGCGCCGCCGGACTGGCGACCGCGCCGCACCGGCGGCTGACCGGCGCCACCCCGGGGGCGGTGTGGGAGGCGGCCGGGCAGCTCGGCGGCCGGGTCCGGGTGCTGGCCGACCAGGGCGGCCCGAGCGGCGCGGTCGGGGAGGTCGACGCCGGGGACCGCGACGGTCTGGCGCGGGTGGTCCGTGCGCTCGGCGCCCGCGCCGACGGCACGGTGTGGGTCGAACAGGTGGGTCCCGGTGACCGCCTGTGGTGCCTGCTGCAGGCCGGTCGGCCACTGGTCGCGGTCGCCGCGACATCGTCGACCCCGGACGGCCGGGAGGACGGTGCCGTGTGGCAGCCGGCGGTCCCGGACGAGCGGGACGTGGCGTTCCTCGCCGCGGTCGGACAGGTGCTGCCCGGCCTGTCCGTGCTCGACGTGGAGTTCGTCCGCGGTCCCGACGGAACCCGCACGGTGCTCGACGCGTCGCTGCACCCGCAGATCGACCGGTACTTCGCCGCCGACCCGGATGCGACCCGCGCCGCCGTGGACCGCATCGTCTGCCACGAGCTGGAGCAGGATCCGCCCACGCCGTACGCCCCGCCCACCCCGGTGACCGCGGAGCTGGTGCTGACCGGCCCGGCGACCGTGCGGAAGAGGGTGGCCGACGTGCTGCACGAGGAGCTCGCCACCGCCGGTGTCGGGATCGCGTCGAGCGTCGCCGAGGACGGCGGTACGCGGACGGTGGTCACCGGTGACGCCGAGCGGATCGCCGCGGCGTGCGCGGAGACGATGGCGCGGCACGGCGACGGCAACCTGTGCCTGACCTGCCGGCCGCACACCGGCAGCGCCTGACCCTCAGGCCGCGTCCGCGTCGCGCACTCCGAACTCGACGTCCAGCACCGCCCCGGCGTACGCCCGGGCGGTCGGCGCGTCGGCGGACGGCGCCGGGGTGATCCGGTCGACGACCGGGCCGGCGTCGGTGGCGACGATCCGGACCACGCCGTAGGGCAGGGTCGGCACCGCGGCCACCGCCTGTACGGCGAGGTCGACCACCGCCGGGTCCGGGCCGGCGGCCGCGTCCGACCCGCCGGCGGCGTCCCCGGTCGCCGCGCCGTCCACCACCGCGCCGTCCACCACCGCGCCGCCGACCACCGCGACCTCGACGGCCGGCCCGTCGGGCACCGCGTCGATCACCACCTGGGTACGCCGGTCGGCGTCCGGTCCGACGAGCTCCCGCCACGCCCGGTGGAAGGCGGCCGCGTCCTGCGCGGTCCGCCCGACCGCGTCCGACCCGTCGCCGGAGCCCGCGATCCGCAGCCGCACCGGGTACCCGAGCTGCTCGGCCAGCCGACGGGCGTGCTCGGCGTCGTCGGCGCCGGCCAGCCGGGTGGCCACCACCGGCAGGCCGCGTCGGGCCAGCAGGTCGCGTACCCAGGCGTCGTTGGCGCACAGCACAGCGGCCAGCCGGCTGCAGAGGCTGCCGACCAGTCCGACGAACAGCACCCGCCGCCGGTCGTCGTGGCAGAGCACCAGCTCGTGGTCGAGCCGCTGCACGTGCAGACCCCGCTCGCGGGCCACCGTCTCCAGCAGCTCCGACGCCGCCGCCTTCTCCGTTCCCATCACGACCGTCCCGTCACCGGATGTGGAACCCGCTCCCCGCCGGCAGATCGGCCGGCTCGGCCGCCACCTCCACCACCGACGCACCCGGCGGCCCGTCGTACGCCAGCCGCAGCAGCATGCCGACCGGCTGGGCGGGCCCGCACACCACCGCCTCCACCAGGGTGGGGTCGGGCGCGTTGCGGACCCAGCCGGTCACCCCGAGCCGCCGGGCCGCCCGCTGTATCCAGCGCCGGTAGCCCACACCCTGCACCCGGCCGCGGATGGCGACCCGGACCGACAGCTCGTCGGCCGCCACCGGTGGCTCGACCCCGCCGGCGGCCAGGGCGTCGTGCACCAGGCGGCGCGACACCGGCCGCGGCGGGCCGTACATGGGGAAGTGGTGGATCGACTGCACCGGGCGGGAGTTGACCTCCAGGATCGCCATCTCCTGCTCGTCGACCGGCAGCCGGTGGTCGGTCATGAGGATGTCCAACCCGGCGTACGCCAGGCCCGGCACCGCGCGTACCGCGGCCACCGCCAGCTCGCACACCGACGGGTGGGTCTCGGCCAGCACCTCGGTGCTCTCCCCGCCGAGGCTGAAGTTCCCCTCCTCGCGCAGCTTGACCCGCCGACCCGCCTCCGGCACCGAGTCGCGGGTGAGCCCCTGCCGCTGGAGCAGCTCGTCGACCCGCGCGTCCAGCCGGATCACCCGGGTGGCCAGGTGCGGGTTGCCGCGGCGGACCGCGTTGGCCGCCATCACCAGCTCGGTCACGGTACGCCGGCCGTCGCCCACCACCGAGGCGGGTCGGCGCCACACCACCGACAGCACCTCGTCCCGGGTGGCGAAGATGCGGTACTCGCGGCCGGTGACCTGGCGCTCCACCACGGTGCCGGTGTGGGCGTACGGGGAGGCGTCGACCGCGTCCAACGCCCGCTCCAGCTCCTCCTCCGAGGTGATGCCGACGGTCACCGCCGTCCCCTTGGAACCGCCGGAGGGCTTGACCACCAGCGGGAAGCCGAGCTCGCGCGCCACCCGGTACGCCTCGTCCCGCCGGCCCGGCGGCACGGCGGCCCCCGGAGGCACCGGCAGCCCGGCGGTGGACAGCAGCTGCCTGGTCACGTCCTTGCGGTGGCAGGCCACCGCGGCCGGCAGGCCCGTCAGGCACGACTCGGAGTCGGTGAACCCGACCGTCACCCCGCTTACCGGGTGCTCGGCCAGCAGCACCTCCCGGGACAGCCGCCGGGTGCGCAGCCCGGCCCGCAGCGCCTCGGTCTCCAGCAGCATGGTGCGGCGGCCGACCGGTTCGCCGGGCAGCGGATCCTCCGGGAACCGGTTGGGCCGCGGCGCGCCCGTGCGGGCGGCCGGCGCCGGCGGGAAGGTGGCGAGCGCGTCGGCGACCGTGGCCAGCTCCGCCAGGTCGACCCCGCCGACCGGCCCGGCGCCGGTCGCGTCCGGACGGTGCAGGTCGGGCCACTCGACCGGCTGCTCCTCCGGCGCGTACCGGTCGATCTCGGGGGTGGTGGCGGCCAGCCACTCCAGGGCCGCCGCGGTCAGCCGGCTGCCGCGGCCCCCGCCGAGCAGCACCACGGTGGCCGGGTCCGCGCGTCGGGCCAGCCGGGCGGCCTCCCGCATCCCCTGCAGGGTCCCCCAGTGGGGCAGCGACAGGTGCAGCCCGCCGACCGGCCAACCCCGGCACAGGCGGCGGACCTGGTGGAGGGTGCTCACGCTGTCACCGGCCACCACCGCAAGGCGCGGCCCGTCGGTGCTGCCGGGGCTGCGCCCCAGCGCCCGGTCGGCGAGCCGTTGCAGGCGGCACAGCTCGTCCATCGGCCCCAGCCGCGCCAGCACCGAACGCTCGCGGTACTTGCCGAGCCTGGACCGTTCCGGCCGCACCAGCGGCTCCTCCAGCAGGACCAGCGACGGGGCGCGGTCGGCGGCGATGAGGTCGGCCATCCGCCGCACCAGGGTGGCGGCGGTCTCCGGGCGGCGGGCGCCGCCGGACAGCCACACCGGCCTCCGCCGCCCGGCCTCGCGCTCCAGGGTGGTCACGTGCGCCAGCCACGCGAGGTCCAGCTCGTCGTCACCGGTGAGCCGCAACCGCAGCGCCCATCCGTTGTCGCCCTCGCTAGCGGTCAGCACCGGGGTCAGGTCGTCGGCCGCCGAGCCGGGCAGCGCCCTGGGCAGCCGGTGCACCCGCTGCGGGGCCACCGGGGACACCGGGCCGGCGGCGGGCAGCGCGCCCAGGTGCCCGAGCAGGCTGAGCAGGGCGGTCTCCAGGGCGAGCTTGGCCGCGCGTACCGGGCCGGAGTCCGACGGCCGCACCGGCTGCCAGCCGGCGAACCGGGCCAGCGGGTCGGCCGGGTCCACCTCGTGCGGTACCACGGCGTCGACGAGTTCCGGCGCGGCGGCCTGCAGGCGGCGCCAGGCCGCCCGGGCGTGGGCCGGTGCGGCGATCGCCTCCCCGACCCCGCGGACCTCGCGCTCGCCGTCGGTCGCGGTGACGACCGCCACCAGACCGTGGGAGTGCACCAGCGCCCGACCGGGGCCGATGTAGCGGACCAGGTCCACCCGTCGGATGCGTGCCCTGCCGGGCGCCCGGCGGCGCAACGCGGAGACCGCCCCGCCGATCAACGCGGCTACCCTGACCACCGCCGCATGATAGACCCGGCCCGCTCGGCCAGATGGTGGGCGAGCAGGTGTCCGAACCGGTGGGTGCCCAGCGGGGTGCCGTGCAGCCGCTGCAGACCGTCCACACCGGGCTGTTCGTTGCCCTCGACCAGCACCGGGCCGGTCGGGGTGACCGCGATGTCCCAGCCCACCAGCACCCGGGGGGCGAACGCGCGGTGGGCGTCCACCGCCAGCCGCCGGACCTCCTCCCAGCACGGCAGCACCCGGCCGACCAGGTCCGCGCCGGTCACCGGGTGGCGGACCAGCCGCGCCTCCTCGCCGGCCAGCGCGTACCCGGAGGCCGGGCCGAGCGCCCCGGTGGCGATGTCGACCGGCGCGGCGATGCCGCCGCGGTGCATGTTGTCGACGACCACCCCGCGGGTCGCGGGCATCCGGAAGATGGCGATCACCGGCTCGGGCGTACCGGTCTCGTCGAGGACGGTGACGAGCCGGCAGGTGGCGACCGCGTCCAGGGCGAGGTCGGCGAGTCCGGGGTGGTTGACCAGACACGGCTGTACGAGCAGCGGCTGGTCGTCTCCGGCGGCGAGGTGGGCGAGGAGCGTGTCGCGCGGCACCGGCGCGGTGTCGTCACCGGCCCGGTACGCGTCCGCCTCGGGCAGGTACCGCCAGCGGGCCGCCCGCCGGCCGCCACGGCCGCCGACCGGCTTGACGAACACGTCGGCCGCCGGCAGTTCCCGGTACGCGGTGACGGCCCCGTCGGCGACCACCGCCAGCGTCTCCACCACCGGCAGCCCGGCGCGGGCGGCGTGCGCGGCGAACGCGGCCTTGTCGTTGAGCGGCGCCACGCCGGCCAGCTCGTCGAGGTCGCCGAGCATCGCGAACAGCGCGCCCTTGGTCTCGTGCCGGTGCAGGTACGCGTCGGCGCGGGCGCGGTTGGCCGGCCGGTACCACTCGAACGTGTAGTACTTCTCCGGCATCGCCGGCACGGTCACCGCGAGGCGCAGCAGCTGGGCGAACTGCCGCCAGGTGGGCAGCCCGGTCACCCGCTTCACCGCCGGGCCGTGCCGCCGGGTCGCCAGCACCGCCTGCACGAGCACGTCGGCGAGGTACCAGCGCAGGATCCGGGCCGGACCGGGGCGGGGCATCCGGTAGCGGCCGGCGCGGGCGAAGTACGCCGGCTGGACGGTGTCCCGGTGGCGCAGGTAGAGCAGGTGGAGCCGGGCGGCCGGGTCACCGCCGGCGGCGGCCCGCTCCCAGCGGCGGCGGGTGCCGGGGGTGACGACCGGCACCACCCGCTCCCGGCGGCCGACGAGCCGCCGCAGCAGGCGGACCGCCCTACCGCGCACGGCCGCTCCCTTCCGCGTGGCCGGCCGCCGGCGCGCTCTGCGCCGGGACGCCCGCCGCCGTCCGGCTTCCGGCCGGCCCCGGGTGCGTGGTGAGGTGGTGGGCGAGCAGCTGCCCGAACCGGTGGCTGCCCAGCGGGGTGTCGTGCAGCCGCTGCAGCCCGCCCACGCCGGGGCGTTCGTTGCCCTCCAGCAGCACCGGGCCGTCCGGGCCGATGCTCACGTCCCAGCCGATGAGCAGCCGGGGCCGGAACGCGTCGTGCGCCCGGCACACCGCGTCGACCACCTCGTCCCAGCACGGCAGCCGGCGTCCCTCGATCACCGCCCCGGTCACCGGGTGGCGGGCGTACCGGTCGGGCGGGCCGGCGACCGCGTACCCGGAGGCGGCGCCGAGGGTCCCGGTGGTGATGTCGATCGGCGCGGCGATGCCGCCGCGGTGCATGTTGTCCACCGCCACCCCGCGGGTCGCCGGCATCCGGAAGGTGGCGATCACCGGCTCGGGCCGGCCGTGCTCGTCGGTCATGGTGACGATCCGGCAGGTGACCAGCGCGTCCAGGGCGAGGTCGGCGAGTTCGGGGTGGTTGGTCAGACACGGCTGCACGAGCATCGCGCCGCCGGGCGACCGGGCGGCCAGCCACTCGAGGAAGCCGTCGCGCGGCACCGGGGTCTTTTCATCCGCGGCGAGGTACGCGTCGGCGTCGGCCCGGTACGCCCATCGGGCCGCGTTCAGGCCCCGCTTGCCGCTGCGCGGTTTGACGAACAGGTCGACCGTCGGCAGCGGACCGGTGGTGGTGACCACCTGCCCGTGTTCGACCACGGCCAGGGTGGGCACCGCGGCCAGTCCGTGGGCCCGGGCGTGCGCGGCGAACGCCACCTTGTCCGCCAGCGGCGCCTCCGAGACGTCCCCGGCGACCTCGGCGAGCATCTCGTAGAGCACCGACGAGCACTCGTGACCGTGCAGGAAGGCGTCGGCGCGACGGCGCTGCTCGGGCCGGTAGAACTCGTACCGGTAGTACGCGTCGGGCACCGCCGGCAGGCGTACCGACAGGCGCAGCAGCTGGCCGAGCTGGCGCAGCGGCGACAGCCCGACCGCGGCGCGCACCGCCCGGCCGTTGCGCCGGACCAGCCGGATGGCGGGGATGAGCACGTCGCCGAGGTACCAGCGCCAGGCCCGGGTGAGCCGGGTGCGCGGCGCCGGGTAGCCGCCGCCGCGGGCGAAGTACGCCGGCAGGTAGGCGTCGCGGTGGCGCAGGTAGAGCAGGTGGAGCCGGGCGGCCGGGTCGGTGGCGGCGGCGCGCTCCCAGGCGCGACGCGTGGCGCGGGGCACCACCGGCACCACCCGGATCCGGCGCCGCAGCAGCCCGCCGAGGCCGATGCCCTGCTGCCGGCGCAGCCCGGCGACCGCCAGCTCGCGCAGGAACGCCACCGAGGCGGCGTCCCACTGCGGCGGCGGGGGAGGCGGCTCGTACCCGGCCGGGGCGAGCCGGGACGCGGTGGTGTACGCCTCCGCCGCCGGCGCGAGCCGGCCGGCGCGCTCGAGGGCCACGCCGAGCCGGTAGGACCAGTGCGCGCGACGCCAGCCGGTGGCGCGGATGAGTCGGCATCCGAGGGCGACGACCAGCCACAGGCCGGGCAGTCGGGTCACGCCCGGCCGCGCGAACGACCGCTTGCGCACCTTGGCTACCCTAACGGCATGCGGGTAGTCGACTGACCGCCGCCACACCCGCACCCCCAGGCGCCCGATCGACGATTGGCGTTGACGTGAAACGACCTGTTGTCTACACCTGCGGAACCTTCGACCTGTTCCACCTCGGTCATCTGCGGATGATCCAGAACGCGGCCGCGCTGGGCGAGACGCTGATCGTGGCGGTCAGCACCGACGAGCTGGTCGAGCAGTACAAGAACCGCAAGCCGGTGGTGCCGTTCGAGGAGCGGCTGGAGATCGTCCGGTCGATCAAGGGCGTCGACCTCGCGATCCCGCAGACCTCGCTGGACAAGTACGAGGCGTGGGAGCGGATCGGCTTCGACGTGTGGGTGGTCGGCGACGACTGGTTCGGCCACGAGAAGTACGAGGGCTACCGCAAGCAGCTCACCGACGTCGGGGTCACCTGCGTCTTCCTCCCCTACACCCGGGGGGTGTCGTCGACCGCCCGCCGCAAGGAGGTCGGCGAGGGGTAGACCCGGCCGCCACCACGGTCGTGTGAGAACCGCCACGAACCGTCACCGGTCGGCGGCCGTCGCAGGTCGGGGCGTCACGTGGCCGGGGTCACCCGGTCAGATGTCGTCGAAGTCGAACTTGTTGGTGCCGTTGTAGGCGTCCAGCGCCTCCTGCATGGTGCCGTCCACCACCAGCTCACCGTTGTTGATGTACAGGCCCCGCTTGCAGAACCGGGTGAGCTGCGGCTGGCTGTGGGAGACCAGCACCAGGGTGCGGCCCTCGGCCAGCAGGTTCTCGATGACGTCGTAGCACTTCTGCCGGAACTCGCGGTCGCCGACCGCCAGCGCCTCGTCGACCAGCAGGATCGGGTGGGGCAGCCGGGACACCAGGGAGAACGCCAGCCGCACCTTCATCCCGGAGGAGTAGTGCCGCACCGGGGCGTCGATCGCCCGCCGCACCTCGTCGCCGGCGAAGTCGACGATCTCGTCGAACTGGGCCTTGATCTCCTTGCGGGTCAACCCGTGCATGGAGGCGACCAGGTAGACGTTCTCCCGGCCGGTGAGGTCGCCGGAGAACCCGGCGGACAGCTGGATGAGCGGCGCCACCTTGCCGCGGACGGTGATCCGGCCCTCGTCGGGCTTCAGCACGCCGGCGATCAGCTTCAGCAGGGTGCTCTTGCCCGCACCGTTGCGGCCGATGATCCCCACCGAGTCGCCGGGTTGGATGGTGAAGAAGACGTGGCGCAGGGGCCAGAACGTCTCCTGGACGAACCGCTGCCGCTTCTTGTCGAAGGCGTGGATCACCATGTCCCGCAGCCGGAGGTTGCGGCGTCGGTTGCGGACGAATCGGATGCCGAGGTTGTTCGCCTCGATGATCGGCTCACTCACCTACAGCTCCTTGAGCACCGCCGGCTCCAGGCGCCGGAACAGCAACCACCCCACCACCAGGGTAACGAGGCTGCCGGCCAGGCAGCTCGCGAGCAGTCCCGCGGACGGGGTGATCTCCTCGAACCAGGCGGCGTGGTGCAGCTCCACGATGCCGACCAGCGGGTTGGCCAGGTACAGGGTCTTCAGCCACCCGGGCAGCTGGTCGGCCTCGTACACCATCGACAGCGGGTAGAGCACCGGCGAACTGTAGAAGACCAGCCGGCTGACCATGCTCATGAATCGCTCGATGTCCGGCAGCATGACGTTGAGCGACGACAGGATCAGCGCGACGCCGGTCAGGAAGACCGCCTGCACGAGCAGCGCGACCGGCAGCAGCGCCAGCCGCCAGGAGAAGGCGGCGTCCACCCACACCGCGATCGCCAGCAGCACCGGGATCCCGGCCAGGAACTCCGCCGAGCGGGCGAACACCCGGCCGAGCGGGAACACCTCCCGGGGCACCCGCATCGTCGTGATCAACGCCTTCTGGCCGGTGAGCGCGCCGGTCGCCTGGTTGAGCACGCCGGCGGTCCACATGTAGGAGAAGATCCCGGCCATCAGGTAGAGGATGTACTGGCCCTCGGGGATCTCCCCGGCGAGCCGTCCGCCGCGGCCGATCACGACGACGAAGACGAAGTAGTAGATCAGGCCGATGCCGAGCGGCTCGATCAGCGACCAGAGGTAGCCCATGAAGGACTGCTGGTACTTCAGGGCCAGGTCCCGCCGGATCAGGAACCACAGAACGTTACGGGAACGCCACACACCGACTGTGTTCGACGCCACGCATCCTCCACCACTGACCCGTCGGGGTGCCCGTTCCGCGACTCAGGCTAACACCTCGATATAGTCGCGGGCCATGAACCGCCTCGTGGCCGGGCTGGGCCTCGGCACGTCGGTGCTGCTCGGACTGACCGCATCCACGCTGCTCCTGCTGGGGGTGGCCGGGTGGCCGGGGCCGGTCTGGCCGGCCGCCGCGGCCGTGGTGGCGGCCCTGGCGCTCACCGCGGCGGCCCACCGGCGTGACCGGTTCGCCGCCGCCGGGCACGGCCCGGACCAGGCGGTGCGGGTGCTGCTCGCCGCGGGCGTGCTGGCGCTGGCCGCCGCACCCGTCGACGCCGCCGGAGCCGCCCTCCACCCGCTCGCGCTCGCGACCACCGCGGTGCTGCTGTCCGGGGTGCTGCTCGGCGAGCCGTTGCTGCGGCGCCTGGCCCGCCCCTGGTACCGCGCCGTCGGTCTGCCGGTACGCCCGGGGCCGGCCGCGCGACTGGCCGGCGGTCCGGGGCTGTGGCTCGTCGACTCCGCCGCCCTCGCGGCGACCGCGCTGACGGTGGCCGTCGCCCGGCACGGCGTCCTCCCGGACGGACCGGTCGCCGGCCTGGTGGTGGCCGCCCCGGCGCTCGTCGCCACGCTGTTCGGGGGGTGGCTGGCGGTCGACGGCTGGCGGCGACGGCGCACCGGCCACCGGGAGGAGCTCGCCGCCCTGACGGAGGCGCTGCGGCGCCACCGGCCGCGGTTCCTGCTCTACTTCAGCGCCCCGCCCGGCAGCGCGTACCAGGTGAAGATGTGGCTGCCGCACCTGGCCCGGCTGGGCGAGCCGTACCTGCTCGTGCTGGCCGAGGAGCACCACCTGCCAGAGCTGGCGGCGGCCACCGACGCCCCGCTGGTGGTGTACGACACGTTCGAGGCGCTGGACGCGGTGGTCGGCGTGCCAGGCTTGCGCGCGGCGTTCTACGTCAACAACGGCATGAAGAACGCCCACTGCGTGCGCTACACCCACCTCACCCACGTGCAGCTCTACCACGGCGACAGCGACAAGGCGGTGACCGCGAGCCCGCTGAACGCGATGTTCGACCGGGTCTTCGTGGCCGGCCAGGCGGCGGTCGACCGGTTCGCCGCGTACGGAGTGGAGATTCCGCGGCACAAGCTGCGGCTGGTGGGCCGGCCGCAGGTGGCGGCGCTGGAGGTCACCGACCGACCGGTGGCCGAGGTCACCGACCCGGTGGTGCTGTACGCGCCCACCTGGGCCGGCGCGTACACCGACGTCAACTACTGCTCGCTGCCGCTGGCCGAGACGATCGTGGGCGCGCTGCTTGCGCGCGGGGTGACCGTGGTGCTGCGCGCCCACCCGTACGCGGCGCGGGACCGCCGCACCGCCGAGGACCTGCGCCGGGCCGAGCGGCTGCTGGCCCGCGACCGGGAGCGGACCGGCCGGCCGCACCGGTGGGGCCGGGAGGCGCGGGAGGTGCTCAGCCTCTTCGACTGCATGAACCTGTCGCACGCGATGATCTGCGACGTCTCCAGTGTGGCCTCCGACTACCTCTACACCGGCAAGCCGATGGCGATCACCGACATGACCGGCGCCGGTGCCCGGATCACCGAGGAGTTCCCGGTCGCCCGCGCCGCGTACGTGGTCGAGCGCACAGGCGGCAACCTGGCGCGGGTGCTCGACGACCTGCTGGGGGCGGATCCGCTCGCGCCGACCCGGCGTGCGCTGCGCACGTACTATCTCGGGGACGCCCCGCCGGACCGGTACGCGGAGGTGTTCCGGGAGGAGGCCCTCCGGGTGCTGGCCGAGGAGGGCGAGGCGGGGCCGGTCGGCCGGCGGACCACGCAGGAGGCAGCGCAGCGGTGAGCACCAACATCGTCATCCTCGCCGCCGGGGTGGGTTCCCGGCTGGGACGCCCCCACCCCAAGCCGCTGACCCGGCTGGCCGACGGCCGCACCATCCTCGGCCGCGCCCTGGACCTGCTCAGCTCCCGGTTCAGCCGCCACTCGATCCACGTGGTGGTCGGCTTCAAGAAAGAGATGATCATGGAGGAGGTGCCGGACGTCGGGTTCATCTACAACCAGGCGTACGGCGACACCAACACCTCCAAGAGCCTGCTGAAGGCGCTGACCATCCTCGGGCCCGGCGGGGTGCTGTGGTTCAACGGCGACGTGGTGTTCGACGAGGGGACGCTGGACGACCTGCTGCCGATGATCGCCACCGAGCGGTCGTTCGTCTGCGTCAACACCGCCGCCGTCGGTGACGAGGAAGTCAAGTACACTCTGGACGAACAGGGCTACATCCGGCAGCTGTCCAAGACGGTGGTCGAGGGCGCCCGCGGTGAGGCGGTGGGGATCAACTACATCTCCCCCCACGACCGGCCGGCGCTGGTCCGCCGGCTCGCCGAGTGCGAGGACACCGACTACTTCGAGCGCGGGCTGGAGCTCGCCATCGCCAAGGACGGGCTGCGGATCGCCCCGCTGGACGTCTCCCACCGCCGGGTGATCGAGGTGGACTTCACCGAGGATCTCGCCCGCGCCAACGAAGGACTGTGACAGTGGCTGTGTCGTCGATGTGGCGGGTCCGTGCCCGGCGGACCGCCGCCCGGGTCATCGCCTGGCCGCCGGCGTTCCACGCGCTGCACCGGGTGCCTCAGACCGCGCTGCTGGCCGCCCGGGCCGCCTTCCGTACCGGCCGGGACGACCTGCTGCGCCGGACGCTGGACCGGCTCGCGCAGCGGCGCCCGGACTCGGCCGCGGTGCCGCTGCTGCACGCCGACCTGTTGACGTTCGAGGGCCGGTACGCGGAGGCGCTGGCGCAGGCGGAGACCGCCGCCGCGCGTGACCCGTCGTGGCCGGCGGCGGCCGCCCGGGTGGTGCGCCTCGGCTACCGGGTACGCCCGGTCGCGGAGGCCGACGAGCAGGCCGCCGCGGCGGTGGCGAGGTTCCCCACCTCCGGGGAGGTGCTCTGGGCGGCGGCCATGGCCTGCGCCTCGCCCGAGCAGTACGCGCGCCTGGAGCAGGCGTGGACGGATGCCGGCGTGCCACCGGCGGCCCTGCC
>CAZSNW010000013.1:0-22269 GCA_964608245.1 uncultured Micromonosporaceae bacterium | reverse complement strand
CCCCCCGGCCGGGGGCGCCGGCCGCCGCGGCCGCCCGCCCGGCGGCGCGGGCGAGACGTACCCCGAGTTCCCGTGCCCGGTCCCGGGCGAGCGGGGACACGATGGTGCCGTCGTCGACGGTCACGACCTGCTGGCCCTGCGCGGCCAGGCGTTCGATGTCAGCGACCCGGATCAGCCGACCCATTCACCTGTCTCCTGACTCCCCAAGTTCCGCCGTCGGTGGATCTGTTGTCCGTCAGGACTTGGTGGTGCCGCGGCCCTCCGGGAGGATGGCCTCCACCTCGTTGTGCGGGCGGGCGATGACGTGGACCGAGACGAGTTCGCCGACCGCCTCGGCGGCGGCGGCTCCCGCGTCGGCGGCGGCCTTCACCGCACCCACGTCACCGCGGACCATGACGGTCACGTACCCGCCGCCGATGTACTCGGACCCGACGAGGTTGACGTTGGCCGCCTTCACCATCGCGTCGGCGGCCTCGATCGCAGCGACCAGACCGCGGGTCTCGACCATGCCGAGTGCTTGCTGGCTTCCTGCCACTGTGCTTCTCCTTCGTGCTGGTGTGGGGTGGACAGGTCTACGGCGTGCGCCAGACCTCTGTCAGTGCTCCGTCCTCGTGCGCCAGGACCCACTGGTCCATGCCGTCGAGGACCTTCTCCAGGCTCATGCGCGGATCGACCCTCTTCACCGCCCGGTCGAAGTCGCGCAGGAAGTTGTCGCGGACCGCGTCCGACTCGAACTCGTAGAGCGCCTGGACGTGCCAGGTGTAGCTGGATCCGGCGGGGGAGGTGACGATCCGCCCGGAGCGGAAGCCCGGCAGCGTCGCCACCACCTCGGCGACGTAGCGCCGGTAGTAGTCCAGGAACTCGTCACGCTCCGACGCCCTGACCCGCCAGTTGTCCACCAGCCAGCAGGCCTGCCCGCCGCCACCGCTGTCGATGCTGCTGCGGTTGCGCTCCGCCACCCGGCCGGGACGGGCCGTCGGGCGACGGTTGGCGGGCGAGAACCGCGGCCGGCGGTTCGCCGAGTGTTCGGCCAGCTCCCGGGTGATCGCCCGGACCAGCTCCTCCAGTTGCCGCTGCTCCACGTACGCTCCCTGTCCTCGCGTCCTGTCGTCTGTCGTCCCGCGTCACCGCTCGCGCCGCGGGTTGCTGCGCCGCGTCCGTGGCGCGGTCGAGCCGGTGCCGCGCCGGCCGGTGGACGTACCACCGGCGCTGCCGGCCGGCCCGTCGTCGGTCCGGTCGCTCCCGGTGTCACCGTCGGGTGCGGACCGGTACGCGGGTCCCCGTCCGCGGACCTTCGGGGCGCCGACCCGGCCACCCACCGGCACCGCGCGCTGGCGCAGCACCGGTTCGAGTTCCTCGGCGACCCGGGCGATCACGTTGCTGGCGACGACCGTCCCTCGTGGCATGCGCTCCTCGATCGCCTCCACCGCCGCGCGGACCGCGTCCACCGGTCCGCGTACCGAGACCGAGACCTGCCCGTCGTGCAGGTAGCCGAAGCCGCTGATGGAGACGTCCGCGGTGTGGACCGCCAGGTTGGCGGCGACCAGGGCGGTGGCGAGCCCGCGCACCTCGACCATGCCGAGCGCCTCGGTCATCGCTTCTGCCCCACGTCCAGGCCGGGCGCGTCGACCCGGTCGACGATGGCCACCACCACGGCGTCGACCTCCACGTCGACACCCAGCGCGTGGCGGGCCGCGTCGCCGCGGGTCACCAGCACCAGCTCACCGGTGCCGGCGCCCACCCGGTCCACCGCCACGAACCCGTCGGCGGTCGAACCGGATCCGGGCACCGGGACCACGACCAGCAGCGTGCGCCCGTCCAGTCCCTGGGTCCGGGTGGTGGCGACCACCGAACCGACCACTCGCGCAAGTTGCATGGGCGTCCGCCTCCGACGCGTGTGTTGACGCCCACCAGACAAGCACGAGTGGAGCGCCAACGCAATACTTTGTATACGAAAAGTTTATCGTCTCACTCTGGGTAGCCGGTTGGTGGGCCGGCTCTCCCGGCACCACCCGACCGTGACCGGGGATCACTCTCGTGAGCGGCTTCCGCCACACTTTACGGTCGCGACCGTCGGCCACTAGATTGTGTACATCGTTGGCCACGAGAGTGACCGGAGGTATGTCGTGGCGGAGTCGGAGAAGTACCTGGCGGTCCCCGCCGGGCAGGGCACGACGGTGGCGTTCGGCGGGGCCGAGGTCGCCGGGAAGGTCATCGAGGGGGAGGGCAGCGGCGAGCTGCTCGTCCTGGGCAAGGGCACCATGCTGGTGCGGCTGAAGGTGTCCAAGGGCTTCGACCAGAACGGGCACCTGCACCCCGACCACGAGAGCATCGGGTACGTGGTGTCCGGTCGGCTGGAGATGACCGTCGGCGACGAGACCAGGATCCTGGAGGCCGGCTCCACCTGGTACCACCCGGCCGGTGTGCGGCACACCTGCAAGGCGCTGGAGGACTCCGAGATGCTGGAGTTCCACGCGCCGCTGCGCCCCGACCTCATGACGCTCTTCGGTCTGTCGTCCTGAATCCACGGTGGTGCGGCGCCCCCCGCGCGGGGGGCCCGCCCCCCCCCCCCCCGGCACCCCCAAACCCACCCCGCCCCCCCCCCCCCCTCCCCGCTTGGGGGTGTGTGGCCCTCACCCCCGGGGGGGCGGGCCCCGGGGCGGGGGGCCCGGGCCCACCGCCCGACCGGTCACCGGAACAGCACCCCGGCCAGCCGCTCCAGCTCCGCCATCGGGAAGTCCTGCCCGCCCCGGCGCAGCGTCGGGTCGTCCAACGAGGCGTACGACCAGGCCGAGTACCCGAACCGCGGGCCCAGCACCTGGATGCTCACGTGGCTCGCCCCGGCGTTCAGGTGCTCCTGCACCCGGTCGCGCACCGCGTACGGGTCGCCGCGCACCACCAGGGCGTCCGCCAGCCGGTCACTGCCCCCGTCGGCGAGGTCCGCCTCGGTGAAGCCGGCCCGCAGCATCGACTGCCGGTAGTTCTCCAGCAGCAGGTAGTTGGCGAAGTGCTCGCGGGCGATCCGACGGGCGTCGTCCACGTCGTCGCTGAGCACCACCGACTGGCACGGCGCGAGGATCTTGCCCGGGCCGAGGATCTCCCGGGCGGTACGGGTGTGCGCCGGCGTCACCAGGTACGGGCAGGCGCCGTCGGCGTACCGTCCGGAGACCTCCAGCATCTTGGGACCGAGCGCCCCCACCACCACCGGCACGGTCGGCACCTCACCGTCCCACCGGAACGGTGCCGCGGCCATCGCGGTGAGGTAGTTCCGCATGGTCTCCACCGGCCGGCCGAAGGTGTGCCCGCGCAGCGTCACCGACGGACGGTGCCCCACGCCGACGCCGAGCAGGAACCGGTCGCCGAAGGCCTCCCGCAGGGTACGCGCGGCGTTGGCCATCGCCATCGGATCCCGCGCCCAGATGTTCGCGATCCCGGTGGCCACCACGATCCGCGAGGTGGCCGACAGGCTCAGCGTCGCGTGGGTGAACGCCTCCTTGCCGGCCGACTCCGGCAGCCACACGGCGCCGAAGCCGAGGTCCTCCACGGCGCGCAGCACCCGCGCCGCCCGCTGCGCCGGCATCAGGTTCAGGTGGCCGGAGAACAGTCCGATCCGACCCAGCTCCACTTCCGCCTCCTAACCGGTGGTCTCGACGCGGCGCAGCACCGCGGTCAGCTCGCGCAGGTCGGACAGCTCCTCCAGGGAGCCGACCAGCGCCACCGTCTCGTCGATCGCCTCCGGCACCAGCACGCCCGAGGCCAGGTCGCGGAACTTGCGCTCGTTCTCCTCCGGCGACAGCGGGTTGTCCGGGTCCCCCTTGGCCGCCACCACCCGGTGCGCCAGCTGCCGGCCGTCGCGGCAGGTCACGCGTACCTCGGCGGGCAGGTGCCGGGGAGCCATGGCGTCCAGCTCCGGGTCGAGCACCATCTCGACCCGGTCCTGCAGCCCACGCAGCACCGGGTCCGCGAGCCGGTCGGCGGTGAACTGTGCGAGCGACACCTTCCGGTCGACCAGCGCCGCCGACACCAGGTACGGCACGCTCATCGCCGCGTGCACGTGGGTGCGCGGGTGGCGCCTGCCGAGCGTCTCGGCGGCCACCTGGTAGGTACGCACCTCGATGCGCTCGACGTCGTCGGCGGTGAGGTCGTGTTCCTGTGCCAGGTGGAGGACCGCGTCGATGGCCGCGTGGGTGGCCGCCGAGGAGGCGTGCCGCTTCTGGGTGGTGAACGGCAGCTCGAACCGTTCGCCCAGCCCCTCCAGCAACCGGTCGAAGTCCGGCCGCTCGGCCACCACCCGGCAGTACCCGCCGTACGGGTCCTCCAGCACCGTGTCGCCGGCGGTGTAGCCCTCGCGGGCCAGCAGCGCCGCGAGCACCCCGTTGCCGGACGCGTGGCCGGACAGCAGGTACCAGGCGTCGTGCCAGTAGCAGGCCGACATCAGGCCGGCGGCCTGGTTACCGGCCAGTCCCAGCACCGCGCAGTAGGTGTCCTCGCCGCGCAGTCCCAGCAGCTTGGCGGCGGCCACCGCGGCGGCGAACACGTTGCACCCGCCCCGCGGGTGCCAGCCGCGGTTGAACGCGTCCAGGCCGACCGCCGCGCCGACCCGCCACGCCAGTTCGTACCCGGCCACGATGGCCACCAGGGCCTCGCGGCCGCTTGCGCGCTGTGCCTCACCGACCGCCAGCACCGCCGGGTGGGTTCCCACCCCGGGGTGCCCCAGCGACTCCTTGCAGGCGTCGTCGAGCTGCGGGGTGGACGAGCCCGCCAGTCCGTTGAGGAACGCGGCCCGGTCCATCGCCACCCGTCGGTCGGTGGCCAGCACCGTCGACTGTTCCGCACCGCCACCCAGCGCCAGGGTCATCCGTTGGGCGGCCCGCGCGTGCTTCCGGGTGGCGCCCGCCAGGGCGGCCCCCAGGTAGTCGAGCAGCAGCCGCTTCGCGAAGTCGACGACCGGCTCGGGTAGGTCCTCGTACCCGAGCCGGTCGACGAACCCTGCAAGTCGCCGGGTGGCCGGTGGAGCATCCACCGGACTCACCTGGCCTCCTTCCTCGTCAGTTCTTCGTCAGCTGGTACACGAACAGCTGCCCGACCGGGGTGTTGCCGTAGCCGCTGATCTTGTCGCTGAACGCGTGCAGGTAGTTCTGCTCGGCGAGGTAGACCTGCGGGACGTCGTCCACGATCAGGTCGGAGACCTCCGCCAGCAGGGCGTCGCGCTGCGGACCCGGATCGGTGCGCAGCACCTGGAAGGTCAGCTCGTCGTACCGGTCGTTCTTGTACTTGAACGTGTTCTGGAAGCTGACCGTGGTGTTGTACAGGTTCAGCGAGTAGAAGGCGTCACCCAGCGCCGGCGGCTCCAGGTAGACGATCGCCTCGTAGTTGCCCTCGAAGAAGGCGTCGCTGAACTCGGTGGCACCGGGCACCATGTTGATGTCGACGTCGAGGCCGACGTCCCGCAGCATCTGCTGGATCTGCACCGCCAGCGACTGCGCCCACGCACCCGGCCGGGTGGGGGAGGCCGTGATGGTGAAGCTCAGGCCGGTGGCGCCCGCCTCCTCCAGCAGCTGGCGCGCCCGCTCCGGGTCGTAGGTGAACTCCTTGGCCTGCGGACCCGGCTGCCAGTACACCGCGGACAGACCGGTGGTGGACGGCTGGAACAGGTCCTGGTAGACCGCCTTGACCAGCGCCTCGCGGTCGATCGCCAGGGAGATCGCCTGCCGCACCTTCGGGTCGGCGAACGGCTCGAAGGCGTTGTTGAGCATCAGGGTGTCGCGGTTCGGGGACACGCACTGGACGAGCTGCGTGTTGGCCGTCTGGGCCACCCGGACGTACTGGTCGAACGACAGGCGCTCGGCGTAGTCGACCTCACCGGTCTCCAGCAGCTGCAGCCGGGTCGACGCCTCCGGCACGCTGCGGATGACCAGCCGGTCGACGTTGCCCCGACGGTCGTCGTCCCAGTAGTTCGGGTTGGCGGTGTAGACCACCTGGCTGCTCGGTTCGAAGCTCTCCAGCTGCCAGGGCCCGAAGTTGACGAAGTTCTCGGCCAGCCACGACTCGGCCCACTCCTCGCCGTTGGCGTTGGCCTTGGCCGCGGTGGAGTCCACCACCCCGAACAGCGGGTAGGTGAACAAAGCGACGTCCAGCGAGGTCGCCTCGGCCAGGTTGACGGCGAACGTGTACTCGTCGAGCGCTTCGAAGGTGTTCTCCTCCTGGAAGTGGCCGACGTTGGCCATGAGGAACCGGGCGACCGGGCTCAGCGCCTTGGCCCGGTTGAGGCTCCAGACCACGTCCTCGGCGGTGAGCGTGTTGCCGAGCGGGCTCTTCACCCCCTGCCGCAGCGTGAAGCGCAGCTGGGTGCGGTCCTCGTTGTACTCCCACGAGGTGGCCAGCCGTGGCATGAGGTCGGCCGAGGTGACCAGCCGGTCACAGCCGTTGTTCGGCGCCTTGGTGGCGTCGTACGCGACCAGGGTGGAGGCCCACTCGAACATCAGCAGACGGTGGGAGTCGCCCTCGTAGTGGGCCCAGGGGTCGAGGGTGCCGGGGACACCGGCGGCGGCGAGAACGAACGTGGCGCCGGAGTCGTCGTCCGGGTCGGACGACCCGCCGCAGGCGACCAGGGAACTGGTCAACACGAGCGCGGCGACGCCGGCGAGCCATCGAAGGGGTTTGCGAGACATAAGGTGGTCCCTTTCTCTCTAAGGGACTTTCGGATTTTTCGGTTTAGATGGGTGTCAGCAGGCCGGGGCGCGGCCTGGGTGTCAAGATGTATACATCAGTAGCGTAAGCCGGGTCAAGCATTCGATAGACTCGCAGGAAAATGTCTTGTACGCCCGGTGAGCGTATGAATCTTGTATGCAAACTAGGCGGCCATGGGTAGCGGCGCCCGTACGCACCGGGTGTGGTGACCCGGATCGAGTTCCCGCAGCGACAACCTCTCGTTGGCGCACTCCGGTTGCCGGTCCGGACACCGGCCGTAGAAGAAGCAGCCACGGGGGAGCCTGGTCGGGCTCGGGATCTCGCCCTGTGCGACGTACCGCCGGTCCCGGTCCACCCCCGGGTCCGGGCTGAGGAACGCGCCGAGCAGCGTCCGGGTGTACGGGTCCTGCGGGTCGTCCACCACCTGCGCGACCGTCCCCAACTCCCGCATCTCGCCCAGGTAGAGCACCGCCACCCGGTGGGCCACGTAGGTGACCGTCGACAGGTCGTGGGAGATGTAGAGGTAGGACATGCCGTGCTCCTCCTGGAGCCGGTGCAGCAGCTGCAGGATCTGCGCCTGCACCGACAGGTCCAGCGAGGAGGTCGGCTCGTCGAGCACCAGCAGCTTCGGTCGGGTCGCGATGGCGCGGGCGATCCCCACCCGTTGCTGCTGACCGCCGGACAGCGCGCGCGGGTACCGGTCGGCGTACTCCGGCGACAGTCCCACCTCGCGCAGCGTCTCGGCCACCCGCTCCCGCCGCTCGTCGCGCGACAGGTGCGGCTCGTGGATCGCCAGCGGCTCGCCCACGATGTCGCCGATCCGCATCCGCGGATTGAGCGACTCGTACGGCTCCTGGAAGACGATCTGCATGGTGGCGCGCATGCGGCGCAGCTGCTCGCGGTCCAGGGCCCGGATGTCCCGACCGTCCACCTCGATGGTGCCGGCGTCGGCCTCCATCAGCCGCAGCAGCAACCGGCCGATGGTGGACTTGCCGGATCCGCTCTCGCCGATGAGCGCCAGCGTCTCGCCCGCGGCGATCTCGAACGACACGTCGTTGACCGCGTGGACGACCTCGCCGTTGTCCCGGCGGAAGGTCTTGGTCAGTCCCTCAACGCGTACCAGCGACAACCGGGCTCACCTCCTCCTCGGAGCGGTGACAGCTGGTGGTGCGGGTCTCGACGCCGAACGCCGTGCGTGCCGTCGGCGGCTCGGTGTGGCACCGGTCCATCACCAGCTCGCAGCGGTCGGCGAAGGGGCACCCCGCCGGGTAGTTGATGAGGTCCGCCACCCGCCCGCGCAGGGTGTGCACCGACTGGCCCCGCCGCGGCACGCTGCGCAGCAACGCCCGGGTGTACGGGTGGGCGGGGCGCTCAAACACCTCCCGCACGCTGCCGGTCTCGACCACCTTGCCGGCGTACATGACGATCACCCGGTCGCAGTACTGCGCCACCACCCCCAGGTCGTGGGTGACCAGCAGCATCGACCGGCCGTCGCGCAGCACCAGGTCCCGCATCAGGTCGAGGATCTGGCGCTGGATGGTGACGTCCAGCGCGGTGGTGGGCTCGTCGGCGACCACCAGCGCCGGGTGGAGCACCATCGCCATGGCGATCACCACCCGCTGCGCCATGCCGCCGCTGAGCTCGTGCGCGTAGCCGTCCAGCACCCGTTCCGGTCCGGGGATGCCGACCGCGCGCAGCATCTCCAGCGCCATCTCGCGGGTCTTCGCCTTGGGCATGCGGCCGCGGTGGGCGGTGATGACGTTGTGGAACTGCTTGCGGATCCGCAGGATCGGGTTGAGCGCGCCGAACGGGTTCTGGGCCACGAACCCGATCTGGTCCCCGCGTACCTTGCGCAGCGTGCGCGGGGACATCGCCAGCAGGTCCCGGCCCTGGAAGAACGCCTGGCCGCGGAGCACCTGGCCGGGTGGGCGGATCAGACCCAGGATCGATCGGATCGTCGCGGACTTGCCGCAGCCGCTCTCACCGACGATCGCGACCACCTCACCGGCCCGCACGTCGAACGAGACGTCGTTGACCGCGTGGACCGTGCCCCGGCGGGTCTGGTACGTCGTGGTGATCCCTCTGACCTCCAGCACGTCGCCTCCCGGTCAGTCCTCTTCCGAGGCCATCTGCAGGCCGTCGGCGATGAGGTTGAAGCACATGACGGTGAGCAGGACCGCCAGGCCCGGGAAGGCGACCACCCACCACTGTCCGATGGTGATCTGACGGGCGCCCTCCTGGATCATCAGGCCCCAGCTCGGGTTGGGTGGCGAGACACCCACGCCGAGGAAGCTCAACGCGGCGATGACGATCATCGCCTGGGCGGCGGCCAGCGACGACTGGGCCAGCGTCACCCCGGTCACGTTGGGCAGGATGTGCCGGACCAGGACGCGGAACCGGGTGGCGCCGGTGGCCCAGGCCGCCTCGATGAACCGGCTCTCCCGGATGGCCAGCGCCTCGCTGCGGATCAGCCGCATGAACCGCGGCACGTTGATGATCATGATGGCGAGGATGACGTTCTGGAGGTTGTTGCCGGTCAGGGTCACGATCGCGATCGCGATGATGACCAGCGGGAACGCCTGGAAGACGTCCAGGCCGCGCATGACCCGCTCCGGCCACTTCCCCTTGGAACTCACCAGCAGCCCCAGCGGTACACCCACCAGCAGGGAGGCGAGCGTCCCGCCGATCGCCAGCGGCAGGTCCCGGCCGGCGGAGGCGATGGTGCGGGAGAAGACGTCCAGGCCGTCGCGGTCGGTGCCGAACCAGTGGGTGCCCCCCGGTGGCAGTGAGGTGCTCGACGGGTCCGGCACGGTCGGGTCGAACGGCAGCGGCGCGAACAGGCCGGCCAGCATGAACAACCCGAGCACCACCACGCCGCCCACCACCCCACGGGGGTAGCGGGAGCCGTTGCGGCGCCGTGGTCGGCGGGCGCGCCGGTCGCCCCGTCCGTCGGCCCGGTCGGCCGGGGACGGCTGCGTGGGCACCGTGACGGTGCCCGGGCCTACGCCGGCCGTCGACGGCCGGGCGCCGTTGACGGGCGCGGAGTCGGGGGAGGGGTCCAACCGGTTGTCCATCATTCGTACCTGACCCTGGGATCGAGCAGCCTGACGACCACGTCCAGCACGAGGTAGAGCAGGATCGTGATGATCCCGGCCGCCAGCACGAAGCCCTGGATGACCGGGATGTCGACCTTGAGGATCGAGTCGAGCGCCCACTGGCCGGCGCCCTGCCAGGAGAAGATGGTCTCCACGATGGCCGCGCCACCCACCAGGGTGCCGAACAGGATCGCGCCGTAGGTGAGGATCGGGGTGCGGGCGGCCAGGAACGCGTAGTGCACCACCCGCCACTCCGGCAGCCCGGTGGCCCGGGCGAACTCCACCTGCGGCGAGTTGAGCGCCGGCACCATGGTCGAGCGCGTCACCTTCGCGAAGAAGGCCGCGTACACGATGCCCAGCGACAGCACCGGCAGCATCAGGTGGGACAGGGCCTCCCCGAACATGTCGGGTCGACCGGCGATCAGCGTGTCGATGAGCAGGAACCCGGTGACGTCCGGTGGCCGCCCGGACGACAGGCCGATCCGCCCGACCGGCGCCGGCGCGACGCGGGCCAGGTAGAACAGGAAGTAGACCAGCGTCAGCGCCAGCACGAAGTCGGGCACCGACTGCATCACGGTGACGATCCCGCGCGAGACCCGGTCGGCGGCCCGCCGCCGGAAGTACGCGCTGACCGTGCCGAGCAGCAGTCCGAGCAGCCCGGCGACCACCAGCGCCAGGGCCACCATCTCAATGGTGGCCGGCAGTCTCGACCCCAGCTCCGACAGCACCGGACGACCGGTGAAGTAGGAGCGGCCGAAGTCGCCCCGGACCGCGTCGCCGAGGTAGGTGACGTACCGCACCGCCAACGGCTTGTCCAGCCCGAGCTGGCGCTCGATCGCGGCGATCTCCTCCGGGGTGGCGAACTGGCCGGCCACCGTCACCGCCGGGTTGCCGGGCATCAGCTCCACCAGCCCGAACGACAGGGTCGCCAGTACCAGCAGGGACACCGGGAGGAGGAGCAGCCGGCGCGCGATCAGCTTCGTCAGAGTCATCGGCTCGACCCCGCCAGGTGGAAAAGAACGTGTGCACGGTTGTCGGCAGTCCGCGTCGACCCTTGGGTACGGGCCACCCGGTCCGCCGGCAGCGGGGCTTCTCCCGCGGTTCGGTGAAGCATAAGGTATACAATCTGCGGCGCGTGGCCAAGGTAACAGCGCCACGGAGCGCAGTTCACCTGCGTAGTCCTGCTGCCGCGGTCAGCCCCGATCATCCAGACTCCATACAAAGGCGTCGATCACGCCGGCGAGCGCGCGCGGATTGTCCTGCCCGACCCGGTGGTCGGCGCTGGGGATCTCCGCCAGCAGGCAGTCCTTTGCGCAGTCGGCCAGCCGCAGCATGCGCGCCCGGTCGAAGACCTTCGACAGCGCGCCGCGGACCGCCAGCACCGGGCAGCGCGGCCGGATCTCGTCCCACATGTCGGCCTGCAGCGCCGCCTCGGTCGCCGACACGGCCGACGGCAGGTAACGCGGCACCCACCTGCCCGGCTCGGCCTCGTAGTAGCTGTAGCTGGCGAAGTGCTCCCGCACCGCCGGCGACCAGCGCTGGCTGTAGGGCATGGCGGCGCGGGCGCTCTCGAAGTCGGGGTACTCCATCCCCTGGGCGATCTGCTGCTGGACCATGGCGTTGATCGACGGGTCCAGCGACAGTCCGGGGTCGACCACCACCAGTGCCCGGACCAGGTCGGGTCGCCGGGTGGCGAGCAGCAGCGCGATCGTGCCCCCGGTGGCCGCGCCCACCAGCACCACCGGCTGGTCGGTCACCGCCTCCAGGAAGGCGATGTCGTCGGCGAGGTAGTCCTCCAACTCGTACCCGGACTCCGGCCACTCGGTGAGGCCGTGTCCGCGGTGGTCCGGCGCGTAGACGGTGTGGGGGAGCGTGCTGTAGGTGACGACGTAGTCCCACACCCGGCTGTTGGCGCGGTTGGGGTGCAGCAACACCATCGGCGGGTTCTCGCCCGGCCAGTACAGGTAGTGCATCCGCAGCCGGTCGGTGCGCACGTACCGGGACAACGCGGGTCCTCGGCTCATGGTCCCACCTCCACGAGGGTCAGGCCGGCACCGCCGGCTCGTACACAGGTCATGCCGGCACCGCCGGCTCGGGCGGTTCCCCGGTCTGGGAGCGGATGACCAGCGCGACCCCGCTGAGGATCGCCACCGCGCCCAGGACCTCCAGCAGTCGGATCCGTTCGCCGAGCAGCAGCACACCGCCGGCCGCGGCGAACAGCGGCATGATGAACGCGGGAAGGCTCGCGTGAAGCGCGGTGCCGACCCGCAGCACCAGCATCTGCAGCACGAAGCTCAGCGACTTGGCGCCGAGCCCGGCGTACGCCAGGGACAGGAAGACCAGCCAGCTCCAGTCGACCTGCATCCCGGCCGCCAGGTAGGCGATGAGCAGCAGCACCGGCGTGCCCAGCAGCATCTGCCAGGTGGTGAAGGTGGAGGACGGCACACCCCGGCCGGCCTGCTTCATGATCACCAGCCCGAGCGACCAGCCGAGAGCGCCACCCAGCATGGACAGCACGCCGATCAGCTCGGTGTGCCCGGAGCCGGAGGCCACCAGCGCCACCCCGGCGAACCCGAGCACCACCCCGGCCGGGCCGTGCCAGCTGTGCCGCTGCCGGGTGATGAGGTAGTCCAGGACGAGTGTCATGATCGGGGTGGCGCTCATGAGCAGCCCGGCCAGGCCGGCGTTGACCCGCTGCACCCCGAAGGTCACCCCGAGCGCGGAGCCGACGGTCATCGACATCCCCACCCCGAACGCACCCGGGATCCGCCGGACGGGCAGCGACAGGGGATGTCCCATGGCGCGGGTCAGCGGGAACATCGCCAGGGCGCCGATCACCGTGGAGATCGCCTGCGCGGTGATCGGGTCGGTCGCCCGCAGGGCGACCTTCAGCGCCACCATGTTGAAGCCGAGGACCGCGCCGACCGCGACGACCAGAGCCGCGACCATCCATCGTCGACCGCCCATCCGCCGCTACCAGGTACGCCGAGGGGGAGACTTGATCTCCAACCAGACGGCGTCCCCGTCGAGTGCGGTCAGCTCGTGCCTCACCCCGGGCGGGTGCCGGAACGCGTCCCCGGGGCCGAGTTCGTAGGTGGCGTCGCCGATGACCGCCCGCACCCGGCCCCGGACCACGTACCCGACGCTCTCGTGGTCGTGCACGTGCGGCGGGGAGCTCTCACCGGCCGGCATGGTGACCTCGAGCAGGAGCATCCGCTCGGTCTCCGAGAGCACCCGCACCGTGGCCGGGGCGGACAGCGGCCGCCCCTCCACCGTCCGGATCTCGACCGTCTCCGCGTCGGTGTGGAGGGTCACCCCGGCGCCGTCAGCCCGACCGGCCATCTCTCACCACTCCCGCAGCAGGGTGCCGAACCCGTACAGACGGTCGTCGATCCCGCACGACCGCAGCGCGTGCCACATGGTGACGGCGTTGATCGCCAGCACGGGCTTGCCGAGCCACCGCTCGGCCTCGTCGGCGAGCGTGAGCATGGACAGGTTGGTGCCGACCTGGACGAAGCCGTCGACGTCCGGGCCGTCGAGGTCCACCAGGACCCGGCGCAACCGGTCCTCGGGCACCTCGGCGATCGCGGTGGCCGACGGGCACTTCAGCCCGGTCAGCCGCACCACCTCCAGCCCCAGGTCGCCGAAGAACGTGCGGACCTGGGCGTCGCCCACCTCCTGGTAGGGGGTGACCACGGCGATCCGGCGCAGACCCAGCGCCTCGCACGCCCGGCCGCAGGCGTCCGCCCCGGTGAAGACGTCCAGCCCGGACAGCTCCCGTACCCGGGCGATGAACGCGTCGTTGCCGGCCTTGCCGCCCCAGAACGTCTCCGCCGACATGCCCATGATCAGGTGGTCGGGCTTGACGGTGAGCACGTCCCTCACCGCGATCGGCAGCGACTCGCGGATCTGGTGGATGAGGTGCTCGAACGCGTCGTCGTCGCCGGCCTCCGGCGCGGCGATGTACATCCGTCCGTAGTGGAAGGTCACCCCCGGCGGGCGCATGAGGCTGTAGTCGTGTTCCACCACGCTGTTGGTGGAGGGGATGATCACCCCGAACTGGGCGCGGTAGCCGACGGTGTTCGTCACCGCCCACCTCCGATCCGGCGCAGGTAGTCCACGACCGCCACCGAGTCCCACACCTCGGCGTACTTGGCGGCGAGGTCGAACAGGTTGGCTTCGTGCGGCTCCGGGCGACGGTCGCCGACCGCGTCGCGGACCACCACCGGCACGAAGCCGTGCTGCAGCGCGTCCACCGCGGAGGCGCGGACGCAGCCGCTGGTGCTGTAGCCCATGACGATGACCGTGTCGACCTGCTGCGAGGTGAGGGTGGCCGACAGCGACGTGCCGAAGAACGCGCTGGCGTACTGCTTGACCACCACGGTCTCGCCGGCTTCCGGCGCGAGTTCGGGCGCGATCTCGCCCAGCGGTCCGTCGCCGGCGAACACCCGCAGCGCCGCGACCTTGCGGTAGAACACCCCGCCGTCGCGCCCGTCGGGCGCGTACCGCACCACGGTGTACGCCACCGGGATGCCGGCCTCGCGGGCCGCGGTCAGCACCGCCTTCGCCGGCGCGATGGTGTGCTCCACCCCCGCGTACAGCGGGGAGCCGGGCTCCAGGTACGCGCGGACCATGTCCACGAGCAGCAGTGCCGGCCGCTCGCCGGGGGCCAGCGTGCCGCCGAAGCCGGCCTTCGCGTAGTCCTCGTGCAGCGCCTCGTCGGTGTGCGGGGCGCCGTCCCGCCGGGTGTCGCTCACCGGGCCACCTCCGCCAGGCGTTCCAACGCGCTGATCGCGGCCTCCTGCGCGGCGGCCGCGTCGCTCTCGCGACCGGCCAGCCACAGCCGCCCGTACCGGCCGACCGAGACGACGTCCACGAGGGTCACCTCCGCCGCCTTCTCGGCCTCGTTGGCGGCGAGGTTGATGTACGCGGCGGGCTGGCACTCGACCACCACCAGCGAGTCGCCGGCGAGGATCATCGAGCCGCGGCGTCGCCGGTTGAGCAGCTGCGCCTGGTACGGGTGGACGTTGGTGATCCGCTCGGTGGAGGTGACCTCCGGCGGCGTGGCGTCGGCCCGGGTCTTGCCCAGGTGCGCCAGGATCGTCGAACCGGCGAGCTCCACCGCGCTCTGGTCGAAGCTGTGCACCTCGAGCACGCCGAACTCACGCTCGACCAGCTGGGCACCGAGTTTGACGTCGGCGGCCTTGAGCGCCACGTCGACCAGCCGGAACACGTCGTTGCCGGGTGCGACCTCGACGTAGAGCGCGGCCATGCCGCGCATGAGCAGGTCGCCGGAGGTGACCGTGCCCACGTAGCCGGCGAACTGCGGCTGGGCCTGGTCGAGGTAGACGTACGCGCGGAGCTCGGCCATCAGCGACCTCCGCCACGGGGACGCGGGGCGGGGCGACCGGCCGCGGACGGGGTGCTCACGCCGCCTCCGCGGCGGTGTCCGCGGGCGGGAACAGGCCGGCCCTAGCCAGCATGCCCGGCAGTGGCTTGCCGAGCTGCTCGGAGAGCCACGTCACCGACTCCACCGCCCGGGCCAGGTCGAGACCGGTGTCCACGCCCATCCGTTCGAACAGGTAGCCCACGTCCTCGGTGGGGATGTTGCCGGTGGCGGCGGGGGCGAACGGGCAGCCGCCGATCCCGCCCAGCGACGCGTCCAGTGTGGTCACCCCGGTGAGGAAGGCGGCGTACGCGTTGGCGATGCCGTTGTTCCGGGTGTTGTGGAAATGGCAGCGCAGCCGCACCCCGGGAGCCACCTCGCGGACCGCGGTGAGCTTGGCGGTGACGTCGCGGGGGTTGCCCACCCCGATGGTGTCGGCGAGCGCCAGCTCGTCCACCCCGATCTCGACGACCCCGGCGGCGAGTGTCCGGATCCGGTCGACGTCCACCTCGCCCTCGAACTGGCAGCCGAACGCCGCGCCGATGGTGACGGTGGTGAACAGTCCGGCCTCCCGGGCGCGTGGAGCGAGCTCGGCCCAGGTGCGCAGCGCCTCCTCGACCCCGACGCCCTGGTTGCGGCGGCTGAAGGTCTCGGTGGCGACCAGCACGTAGTTGAGTTCGTCCACCCCGGCGGCGACCGCACGGTCGAAGCCGCGCGCGTTGACCACCAGGCCGGCGAGGCTCACCCCTGGCCGGCGCTGCACACCGGCCATGACCGCCTCGGCGTCGGCCATCTGCGGCACGTGCCTGGGGCTGACGAAGCTGACCGCCTCGATCCGGCGGGCGCCGAGGTCCATGAGGCGGTGGATCAGCTCGATCTTGACCTCGGTGGGCACGTGAACCGGTTCGTTCTGGAGGCCGTCACGCGGCGAGACCTCCACCACACCAACCGTGTCCGGCATCGCTCCTCCGGGCTGTTGTTTCGGAGACTGTATGCAATCCGATCCCCGCTTGGCAACGGGGTGAGGGTGTTGTCCTAGTGAAACGGCCAACCGGCGGAGCCGGTCGGCCGTTTCGCATACATTTCTGGGGTCAGTACTCCCGGAGAAGGGTGCCGAACCCGGCGAACCGGTCCGTGATGCCGTTGGCCCGCAGCGCGTGCCAGAACGTCACGGCGTTGATCGCCAGGACCGGCTTGCCCAGCCACCGCTCGGCCTCGTCGGCGAGCTGGACCATCGACATGTTGGTGCCGACCTGGACGATCGCGTCGACGTCCGGCCCGTCGATCTCCCGCAGCACGGTCATCAGCCGCTCCGGCGTCACCGCGGCGATGGCCAGGGCACTCGGACAGCGCAGTCCGGTGAACCGCACCACCTCGAACCCGGCCTCGGTGAAGAACCGGGTCACCATGGCGTCGGCGACCGGCTGGTACGGCGAGATCACCGCGATCCGGCGCGCGCCCAGCGTCTCCAGCGCGACCCGGCAGGAGGTGGCGCCGGTGGAGACGCCGAGCCCGCCCGATATGTCGGACATACGCCGCTCGAACGCGGCGTTGCCCTCCACTCCGCCCCAGAAGGTCTCCGCGGACATGCCCATGACCAGGTAGTCGGGGGCGCAGGTCATCACGTCGCGGACCGCGGTCGCGATCGACTGCCGGATCTGGGTCAGCAGCCCCTCGAACGCCGTGTCGTCGGGCAGCTCGGGCCGCTCGATGTACATCCGGCCGGTGTGGATGGTGACCCCGGGAGGGCGCATGGCGTTGAAGTCGTGCTCCACCACGGTGTTGGTGGACGGGACGATCACCGCGAACTTGGATCGGAACCCGGTGACATCTGGCATACAATCTCCCCCTTCCCGAGGGTGTACGCCCATGTCACTACTGGCTCACGGGGTCACCCTCGGTCGGAGTGTATACATCCTGGCCACCGGCGCGCCCCTGCACAGGCACCCGCTCCCGGTCCGGCAGCGGGCTGGGCAGTACCCGGTGCCCCGACGGGCAGGTGCCGTCCTCGTCGAAGATGTGGCGGGCGGCCAGCACGTGCGACCGCATGACCGTCTCCGCCCACACCGCGTCCCGCACCCGGAAGGCCTCCACCAGCTCGCGGTGGTGACCGAAGCTGCGCTCCAGGTCCCGCCGCGAGTAGCGGCGGAAGGTGCGGTGCATCAGCGCGATCTGGATGGTGGAGGTGGTCAGCGACTTCAGCAGCTGGCTGCCGGCCGCCTCCATGATCCCCTGGTGGAACTCGTAGTTGAGCCGCGTGATCAGGTCGTACTGCTCGTCGCTGGGCAGTTTGTCCAGGCAGGAGTCCATCTGCTCGGTGAGCTCCTGCAGTCGGTCGAGTTCCTCGGCGGTCAGCCGGGTGGCGGCCCGGCGGGCCGCGTAGCTCTCCAGCAGCGCCCGCAGCTCGAAGATGTCGTTGAGTTCCTCCCCGGTCCACGAGGCGACGTGGGCGCCGCGGTTGGGGATGTTGACCACCAGACCCTCGGCGTCCAGCCGTCGTAGCGCCTCCCTCACCGGGGTGCGGCTCACCCCGAGGGCGGCGCTCAGCTCGTCCTCGCGCAGCCGTACGCCGGCCGGGTACTCCCCGGAGAAGATCCGACGGCGGATCTCCTCGTACGCGCGGAGGGACGCGGTCGACATCGCACCTCGTTCTCGGAACTACGGTCCAGGATGCGCGGCCGGCACGCGGCGGCGCGTCTGCCTGGCACGATAGCGACCCTCGGCGGCCGACTCCAGTGGTACCGGCACCATCGCTGTCGATTGCCGACGATCGTCCACCTCTCCGGGTGATTTGACGGTCACCGACCTTGGACGGATTCGGCGACCGGTTCGACCTGTTTCCGGGTCTCCGCCGCGGCCTGCGACCCGGCCCCGGCGACCGTGTCGGTGCCGGCGCACCACCACTGGGAGAGGAACGCGTCGACCAGGTCGCCGGCGCGGGTCGGCAGGTCGAACCGCTCGGTGACCCGGCGGCGCGCCATGGTGGACAGTGCGTCGGCCGCCTCGTTGAGCGGATGGCCGCGGTGCGCCTTGACGTGTCGGAAGACGAGGTCGGGCTGCGCGGCGACCCGGGCGGCGAGCCGGGTCAGGGTGGCCGGCCGTCCGCCCGGCCGGGGCCGTGGGTCGTACCCGGGTGGCAGGACGTCCCGGTCACCGGTCCGCCAGCGCTGCAGGTAGGTCAGCGCCTCGCGGCTGTCCACCACCACCTCCAGCGGACGGTCGGGCTCCACCCGTGACAGCAGGAGCGCCACCGCCCGCAGCTCGGCGCAGACCACCCGCACCGCGTCGGTGAGCCGCCGGCGGCGCGCCGGCCGGCCGCGCACGCCCCAGCGGCCGTCGCTCACCACGTACGCGTACCCGTCGGCCTCGCGCGAGCAGCTGGCGTCGGTGGCGGCGACGAGCCTGCCGGGCCGGTCGGCCCACCGCTCCACCCGGCCGTGGGTGACCCCCGGCGGCCAGCCGCCGCGGGTGACCGGGTGTCCGTGCCCGGGCTGGCCGGCCGCGTCCACCGCGGCGCGCAGCAGCTCCAGGGCGGTGGGCGCCTCGCCGTACCGCAGGCACAGCGCAGCGGTCCGCAGGGTGTCGGCGACCTGTCGGCAGACCCGGTGTTCCCGGTGCCGGGTGCAGCGGTGCAGTCCCCGGACCCGGGCCGCCAACGGGTCGGGGATTTCGGTCAGCAGACTGGCGAGCAGTACGTCGTCCATCGGCCCTCCGGATGCGCTCGGGGGAGGTCCCCTCCGGCTAAGTCCGGAAGGCCGCCGTGGAGTCCCGGCCGGCGACCGGCGGTCAGCGCCGGGAGCCGACCGGGTAGTCGCCGTCGACGCGGACCAGCGGGGTCTCGACCAGGTGCTCGGCGATGAACCACACCTGCAACTCGTTGGTCCGGATCACCTGGCTGACCAGCAGGTCGTTGGTGCCGACGTCGCCCAGCTCCTCGGTCCGCGCGGCCGCGCCGCGGGCGTCGGTGAGGATGATCTCGTGGGCCTCCAGCAGCCGTGACAGCATCGCCGGCACCTCCTCGGCGCCGTCCGGCGGCCGGGGGATGTGGGTCAGTTCGGCGACGTGCCGCGGGTCCCCGACGGCGATCCCGCCGAGGGTCTGGATGCGCTCGGCGATGTCGTCCACCAGCTCCCGCTGCTCCTTGGCGTGCTTGTCCAGCAGCTCGTGCAGCTGGAAGAACGTGGGGCCGCGCATGAGCCAGTGGTACTTCTTGTAGAGCGAGTAGAGGATCTGGGTGTCGGCGAGCACCCGGTTGAGCCGCTGGACCGAGTACTGCCGCGTGTCGTGGGAGAGGGCCAGCGGCAGCAGGCGGACCGTGCCGAAGTCCTGGATCTGCTTGCTGTGCTGGTTCAACAGGGGCTGGCTCTTGGTCTGGTCCATGTTCTTACGGTACGCACGGACCGCGAAACCCGTACTGGTTTGCCGCAACTGCGGCTTCCGGTGACGTGCGTGCCGTCGGGCCCGGTGCGGGTGGGGTGATGGACCACCGATGTTCCTCGTCTCGGAAAACAGGTGCGTGCTCGCGGAACGCGGGACGCCCCAATTGCGCTCTTGACGGGCCCGGAGTCGTCCCATACAGTCCATTCAGCGGTAAAGCATTCCGTCTAACGGAACACCTCATCGGACGATCGCCGAAGCGACGCGACGAGCCGGGCCGGAACGCCGAACCGCCCCCAACCTGGAAACCGGAACAGAGGTGGTCCACATGGGTCGCAGAACGTGGCCTCGACACCTGGTGCCGCTCGCGGCACTGGTGCTGCTCGTCGCCGGCTGCGCAGGAGACGGAGACGGCGGCGACGACCCGACACCCGGCGGGGGTGAGATCCGCATCGCGATGTCGGAGATCCCGCCGGCCCAGGCGGACCCGGCCCAGCACCTCGGCCGCCCCGCGGTGCTGATCTGGCCGGCCTTCTACGACGGCCTCACCTTCGTGGACCGCGACGGCGTGGCGCAGCCGTGGCTCGCCACCAGCTGGGAGCCCACCTCCGACACGGTGTGGACGTTCCAGCTGCGGGAGGGCGTGCAGTTCTCCAACGGGGAGCCGTTCAACGCCGCCGCGGTGGTCAAGGCGGCCGACGAGATCCTCTTCGGGTACGGCGCCGAGGCCCCGGTGCGGACCAACCTGCTGCCCACCGTGGCCGCCGTCCGTGCGGTGTCCGACTACGTGGTGGAGTTCGAGACCAAGGCGCCCGACCCGCTGCTGCCGCAGCGGCTCGCCCAGTTCTACCCGCTGCCGCCGCAGTACTTCGACCAGGTCGGGCCGGAGGGCTTCGCCAGCGCACCGGTGGGCACCGGACCGTTCAAGGTCGACGAGTGGACCCCGGGTCGCGTGACCATGTCCCGCAACCCGACCAGCTGGCGTCCGGCCACTGTCGACCGCCTGGTGTTCATCGAGATCGCCGAGAGCAACGCCCGCCGGGCGGCCGTCATGTCCGGCCAGGTGGAGATCGCCTACGACATCTCGCCCGAGGACGTGGCGCAGGTCGAGGGCTCCGGCGCGACCGTCCACATCGGTGACGATCCGCGGGTGCGCACCATCGCCTTCTTCGCCAAGAAGGAGGGCACCCCGGTCGCCGACGCGAAGGTCCGGCTGGCCATCAACTACGCGGTCAACATGGAGAAGATCGTCGAGGTCTTCTTCGCCGGCAAGGCGCCGGTCGCCTCCCAGGCGGCCACCAGCAACGCCGTCGGCTACAACTCGAACCTCCAGCCCTACCCGTACGACCCGGACAAGGCCCGCCAGCTGCTGGCCGAGGCCGGCTACCCGGACGGGTTCGACATGGTCGTCGAGGTGGTGGCCTCCACCGACCTGGACAAGTCCCTGTACGAGGCGGTGGCGCAGGACCTGCGGGCGGTGGGCATCAACGCCGAGCTGCGGGAGATTCCGTTCGCCGAGTGGCGGGACAAGCTCTACTCGGCCGGCTGGGAGGGTGACGCGTTCACCTTCTCCATCGCCTTCGACCCGACCTTCGACGTCACCCGCGGTTACCAGAACCTCGGCTGCGACGTGCCGCACGCGTTCTTCTGCGACGAGCAGGTGACCGCCATGGTCCGGCAGGCCGCCACCATGGTCGACACCGAGGCGCGCGCGCAGCTGCTGCGGGACGCGCAGGCGCTGGCGTACGAGAACCCGCCCGCGCTGTTCATGGAGCAGCGGGTGATGTTCATCGGCGTCCGCGGCCTCGACGGGTTCGAGAGCACCAACATGATCATCCCCTGGCACCAGCTGTCGGTCGCGAAGTGACGGCGCGGTAGGGGACGACGATGCAGCGCACCGTGACGACCGGCCGGATCCGGTGGCGGCGAGGGCTCACCGTGCTCGCGCGGCGGCTCGGGTCGCTGGCGGCCCTGCTGGTCGTCACGGTGACGCTGCTGTTCTTCGCACTGCGGCTGACCGGCGACCCGGCGGTGGTGATCGCCGGGGACTTCGCGACCCCGGAGTCGCTGGCCGCCATCCGCGCCCGCTACCGGCTGGACGACCCGCTGGTGGTGCAGTACCTGCGCTTCCTGGAACAGTCGGTCCGGCTGGACCTGGGCACGTCGCTGGCGACCGGGCGGGACGCGCTCGCGATGGTGGTCGAGCGGCTGCCGGCCACCCTGGCGCTCACCGTCGCCGGCGCGGTGGCCAACCTCGCCATCTCGGTGCCGCTCGGGCTGTGGATGGGCTCCCGCGCGGCCAAAGTAGACGGTCGGATGGCGGCGCTGTCGGCCTTCGTCTTCCAGGGCATCCCCGGCTACGTGTTCGCCCTGGCGGTCATCGAGGTGGTGACGGTGCGGCTGGGATGGCTGCCCAGCATCGGCGACGGCAGCGTCCGCAGCCTGGTGCTGCCGTCGCTGACCATCGCGAGCTTCCTCGCCCCGAAGCTCAGCCGGATCATCGCCGCCCGGGTGCGGGAGGAGCTGGAGAGCGACTACGCCACCCTCGCCCGCGCCCACGGCGCCCGGCGCACCGTGGTGCTCATCCGGCACGCCTGGCCGAACGCGCTGCTGGGCGCCACCGCGCTGTTCGGGGTGCAGATCGCCGGGCTCGTCAACGGCATCGTCATCACCGAATCCATCTTCGCCTGGCCGGGCATGGGCAAGCTCCTGATCGACTCG
>CAZSNW010000012.1:0-22688 GCA_964608245.1 uncultured Micromonosporaceae bacterium | reverse complement strand
CCGAGGAGAGTGAACGCGTGCGGTACGCCGTCATGCGGGTTTGGACGGCGTGACCCCCGCCCGCGTTCCGAACTGGTCACCGGCGTCCACCACCAGTCGCGAGAGCACGATCGCGCTGCGGGTGGAGGTGACGAACGGCTCGGCCCGCAGCCGCTCCAGCGCCTGTTCGAGGTGGCTGATGTCGGCCGCCCGCAGGTGGACGAGCGCGTCCGCCTCACCGGAGACGGTGTACGCCTCCACGACCTCCGGGTGCCGGCGGACCGCCTCGGCGATCTGCCCCGGGGTGGTCCGTCCGGCGCAGAACAGCTCGACGAACGCCTCGGTGGTCCAGCCCACCGCGGCCGGCTCCACCACCGCGGTGAACCCCTTGATGATCCCGCGCGAGCGCAGCCGGTCCACCCGCCGCTTGACCGCCGGCGCCGACAGGGCGACCTGCTCACCGATACGGGCGTACGAGGCCCGGCCGTCGGCCACGAGTGCTGCAACGATCTGCTTATCGAGCTCGTCCACGCGCAACGATCCGTTCTTCAGATGCAAGACTGACGGCTGTATCCGCCGGTTGAGCGTACCTAGCCTGTGGAGACATGACGTCCCAGGATTCCCGATCCGCCGGTGAGCGGGCCGGCGGCCCCCGCGAGTACCTGATGGCCGACCCCGCCCACTTCCGGGTCGAGTACGCCATCAACCCCTGGATGGACCCGACCGTCACGGTCGACCACGGCCTGGTCGTCAAGCAGTGGCACCGCCTGCGGGAGACCCTGCTGGACCTCGGCCACACCGTGCACGTGCTGCCTGCGCACCCCGACCTGCCCGACCTGGTGTACGCCGCCAACGGTGCGCTCGTCCTCGGCGGCACCGCGTACCTCGCCCGGTTCCGCCACCCCCAGCGTGCCGGGGAGACCGCGGTGCACCGCGAGTGGTACCAGCGCAACGGGTGGCGCACGGTCGAGGCCGACCCGGTCCACGAGGGCGAGGGGGACCTGCTGGTCGTCGGCGGGCGGGTGCTCGCCGGCCACGGCTTCCGCACCGACCCGGCCGCCCACCGGGAGGTCGAACGGATCTTCGGATGGGAGGTCGTGCCGCTGCGGCTGGTGGACCCGCGCTTCTACCACCTGGACACCGCGCTGGCGGTGCTCGACTCCGAGCGCGGGCACATCGCGTACTACCCCGACGCGTTCGACGAGGAGTCGCGCGCCACGCTGCAGCGGCTGTACCCCGACGCGATCCTCGCCGACGAGGCCGACGCGGCCGCGTTCGGACTCAACGTGGTGAGCGACGGCCGGCACGTGGTCATCAACAGCACCGCCACCGGCATGGCCGACCGGCTGTCCGCCGCCGGCTACACCCCGGTCCCGGTGGAACTCGGCGAGCTGCACAAGGGCGGCGGCAGCGTCAAGTGCTGCATCGCCGAACTGCGCCGCTGACCTGACGGTCAACCCCCGACGGTCGTCGACCCCCGCGGACCACCGGGACGCCCGGACCGCGGGGGTCGCCCGTGTCACCCGAGCGTGCCGAGTTCCCGGATCACCAGGTTGGCCAGCACCGGGCCGTCCCGCTCCACCTCCCGCAGGTACCACTTCTGGGTCGGGCTGCGCCGCTGGTTGAACTGCCACCGGCCGCGCGGGGAGTCGATCAGTCCGACCTGGGACAGGTTCTGGTTGATCCGCTGCGGCCGCAGGTCGCCGTCGGCCAGCGCCAGCGCCTTGTCCAGCGCCGCCGCCGCGTCGTACGCGGCCACCGCGTACACCGTCGGCGAGGCCCCCACGACCTCCCGGTAGTCGGTGCTGAAGGTGCGGTTGGTCGGGGTACGCAGCTCGGAGGCGTAGGTGGAGGCGGTGCGGATGCCCCGGGCGTCCGCCCCGACCACCCGCAGCACCTCACCCTCGGTGAGGTGGGCCGGCCCGTAGAGCCGGGTCGGGTCCAGCCCGGCGTCCAGGTAGCCGCGGACGAACGCGGCCGCCGCCGCCCCCAGGTAGCCGGCGACCACGGCCACCGGATCGATGGCCCGCAGCTGCGCGTACGCGTCGGCGAAGTGCCCCTCCGGCGGCTGCGACACCGACGGCGTGAAGATCGGCTCGACCAGCCGGTCCAGCGCCTCGGCCTCGACGAACGCCTGACGCAGGCCGGTCACCACGTCGGAGCCGAGCGGATCCCGCTGGCCGACCGCGGCCACCGGGCCGTCGGTGGTGGCCGCCAGGTGCCGCCCCACCGCGTACCCGGGCTCGTTGTCGATCCAGGAGGTGCGCCACACGTACGGCGTGTTGTGCAGCGACTCCGGGGAGGCGTTGGTGCCGAGCAGCGGGATGTGCTCCTCCTCCAGCCGCCGGCTCACCTCGACCATGGCCTCCGGGCCGGCCACCCCGACGACCGCGTGGACGCCGCGCGCCAGCAGCGTCTCCAGGGCGGCCAGTGCCGACTCGCCGGTGTCACCCTCGTCGACCAGCTCGATCGCCACCGGGTGACCGCCGAGCCGGTTGCCGGTGCGCCGCAGGTAGCACTGGAACCCGTTGATCGTGTCGTCGCCGATGGGTTTGTAGCCCCCGGTGCCCGGGACGAGCAGGCCGATGCGGGCCGGTTCACGTTCCGCGGAGTCCCCGCCACGGTCGTCCACCGTGCACGCGGACACCAGCCCGGCCAGTCCCAGACCACCGAGAAGTTTGAGGGCCTGCCGGCGGTCGATGCCTGCGGCCACCTCGCCTCCTTCTCCTCGGCGCAACCGCCGTCCGGTCGGACGAACCTCCGCCGTTCTACCGCGCCCCGCGAGCAGCGTCAATCCTGCATCCGCCCAGGTCGCGCAGTGCAACGCCCTGCTCACGGGCCGGTCGGAGTCGCTCACCGACACCGGCGTGGACGGTCACGCAGCGCCCAGTTCCGCCAGCACCCGCGACCAGACCGGCGCCTTTGGATCGATCAGTCCGAAATGCTCTACATCTGGTAGTTCGACGTACCGGACACCGGGCCGGCCCGCCGTCCACCGGCGGCTCATCTCCACCGGCACCTGGACGTCCTGCACACCGTGCAGCACGGTGACCACCGTCCCCGCGGGCGGGTCGGTCGGCTGCGCGTACCCGTAGCGGTGCGGCACCTGCTCCGGCGAGCCGCCCAGCAGCGCCGCCGCCGCACCCTCGTCGAGGTCCCGCCGGTACGTGTCGACCAGGTCGGTCACCGGGGCGAGCGCCACCACCCGGACGACCTGCCCGGGCGGGGTGACACGGGTCGCCCACCACAGCGCCAGGTGGCCGCCGGCGGAGTGGCCGAGCAGCACCATCGCCCGCGGCGCGCCGGGCAGGGCCTCGGCCACCAGGGCGGGCAACAGGGCCAGGCCGGCCGCCACGTCGGCGAACGTCCCCGGCCACCCGCCGCCGGGCGCGCCGGTCCGGCGGTACTCCAGCTGCGCCACCACGAACCCCCGGGCGGCGAGGTCCGCGGCGAGCGGCCCGGTGTGCGTACGGTCGTACTCGGCCCGCCAGAAGCCGCCGTGGACGACCACCACCAGGGGCCGGTCGGCGGATCCGGACGGGTCCGCCGGCAGCCGCAGGTCCACCACCTGGTCGGGGTGGTCGCCGTAGCGGAGGGTGAGGTCCGGCGGCGGGGCCGGCCGGGTCAGCACGGAACGGGGATCGTGGGGCACCCGCCTACGCTACCGGTGGGCCACCAGGACCGGATCTCCGGCGGTCGCGCAGGGCCGAACGGTCGTCGCCTCACCCACCACCGGTGGGTATCGTGTAGCCGTGACCGAACCACGACCGCAGGAGCGCGCCCCCGAGGCGACGCCGGGCCAGGACGACAAGCGGCGCACCGTGGTGGTGGTGGGGCCAGACGGACAGCCGATGGGCACGATGCCGGTGGAGCGGGAGCCCGAACCCGAGCAGGACCGGGAGGACCTCAGCCGCCTGGTCGAGCAGCCGGCGAAGGTCATGCGCATCGGCACCATGATCAAGCAGCTGCTGGACGAGGTACGCGCGGCGCCGCTGGACGAGGCGGGCCGGCAGCGACTGATGGAGATCCATCGGCGTTCGATCCAGGAGCTGCAGGACGGGCTCGCGCCCGAACTGACCGAGGAGCTCGACCGGCTCGCCCTGCCGTTCACGGAGGGCGACACCCCGAGCGAGGCGGAGCTGCGCATCGCCCAGGCGCAGCTCGTCGGGTGGCTGGAGGGGCTCTTCCACGGCATCCAGGCCGCGCTGGTCGCCCAGCAGATGGCGGCCCGCCTGCAGCTGGACCAGATCCGCGGCCGGGTGGCGCTGCCGCCGGGCCAGGTGCCCGGGATGGCGCCGGGCCGCCCGGCCGACGACCGGCACCCCGGCCAGTACCTCTGAGTTCCCGTGTTCCGAGCCGGACCGGCGTCGTGCCGACCGGTCACGGTCGACCGTCCACGGTAACCGACCGTATCCGACGTTCCGGTCACGACGGCCGGTCCGGATCAAGCCTGCCCGCTTCCGCAGGGGACACCCGATAGGTAATCATCTACTACAATCGCTCGATCTCGGTGCGATCCGGAACGGCATGCCGGCCCGGTGTCGCCGCCCCGGGCATCGCGGCGGGATCGGTGCATCCTCTCGGCTGGCTCAGGAGGGCGGAGGCGATGCGGGTCTCCTTCCATGTGCTGGGTGCCGTGGGAGTGAGCGTCGGCGACGGTGACTGGCTGCCTCTGCCGTCCGCCATGCCGCGCGGACTGCTCGCCTTCCTCGCGCTGCGCGCCAACCAGTTCGTCTCCGGCTCGCAGCTGCGCGCCGCGCTGTGGCGCACCCCGCCCGCCTCGGCCAGCTCCAACCTGCGTACCTACGTCGCCTCGGTACGCCGGTGCCTCGACACCGCCGACCCCCAGCTGCGCGACCGGTTGAGCCTGGTCCGGGGCCGGGGGTACCGGCTCAGCGGCGATCCGGCCGAGTTCGACCACCTGGTGTTCCGCCACCTGGCCCGCGATGGCCGGCAGCGGCTGGAGACCGGGGACGCGCAGGGCGCGGTGGACCTGCTGACCCGGGCGCTGGCCATGTGGCGTGGACCGGCCGGGGAGGACGTCCCCCCGGACAGCCTGGTCCGCGAGCAGCTGCAGGCGCTCAACGAGAGCCGGATCATGGTCGAGGAGGACCTGGCGGAGGCGCGGCTGCTGCTCGGCGTCGACTGCCACCTGGTGTCCGACCTCCAGATGCACATCTCGCAGCACCCGCTGCGGGAACGCCCGTACGCGCTGCTCATCCGGGCGCTGTACCTGTCGGGCAACCCGGCGTCGGCGCTGGAGGTGTACGGCCGGGTGCGACGGCTGCTGGCGGCGCGCCTGGGTACCGATCCCGGCCCGGAGCTGCAGCGGGTCCACCGGGCGGTGCTGCAGCACGACGACGAGGCGCTGCGCCGGCCGTCCGTGGGGCGCCAGCCGGTCTGAGCCGCCGTTCTGTGTGCGCACGGAATTCCGCATTGACCTGCGTGATGTGCGTTCGGTATGCGTTCGGCGCGCGCTCCTCTCTGACACTGCACACGAATCTCCCGGGAGATGCGGTTGTCGATGGTTCTATAGGAAGAGGTGTCCCCATGACGACCTACGTCGCCCCCGCCATCGAGGCGGACGAGCAGCTGCAGGAGGAGGCCGGCGTCCCGACCTTCGTGGCCGCCATCGCCGTGATCCTCGCCTTCTTCGGCTCGGCGTGGGCCTGGTGCTACTTCGTCTGCCGCGACTACGGCGGCCTGCAGTCCTGCGAGGTCGGCTGGCTCGAGGCCCGGGCGGTCTGCAAGGGCTGACGGTTCCCCCCGACCGTTGCCGGCGGGAACCCGCGGGGCCGTGCGTGGCGGCCCCCCCGTTCCCCCCCCCCCGATACCCCCCCCCCCCCCACCCCCCCCCCCCCCCCCGGGGCCGGCGGCCCCGGGCGCGGCCGTGCTGGGCGCCCCCCGGGTGCCCGCCGCCCGTATCCGCCGACCACCGCGACCACCCCACCGTCCCCGTCGCCCGACCCCCCGGACAGAACCATGGCGCGCGAACATCCCCTGCCACCGCTCGACATCGCCACCCGTGACACCGTCCTGTTCCCCCACTGCACGGTGGAGAACGACGGCGTCCGCGACCTGCTCAACGGCCGGTTCATCAAGGTCAACCACGTCGGGCGGCAGGTCGTGGAGCTGTGCGACGGCACCCGGACCTTCGGCGAGGTGGTGGAGACGCTGGCCGACCGGTTCGACGTGCCGCCCGAGCGGGTCCGCGCCGACCTGCTGGCGTTCCTCGACCAGATGGAACGCCAGGGGCACCTGTGGGTCCGGCGGGACGTGTGGAGCCGCCTGTCACCGCGTACCCTGCTGTACCGCGCCGTGCAGCTGCTGGCCCTCAACGTCGCCCGCACCGAACGGCGCCGCTACCCGGCCACCGCCCTCGGCTGCGCCGCGGCGACCTACCGCGCCACCCGGCTGCCCGTGGCCGTCGCTCTCGTCAACGCCCCACCCCTGGCGTACGTGACCGCCATTCAGCCCAGGATCGACCTCGCCACCGCGGCGCTCGTCGCCGTCGTCCCCCTGCTTTTCGTCCTCTTCGTTCAGATCACGATCTGGCTGCACGAGCTGGGACACCTGTACACCCTGCCCGTGGCGGTACGCGAGCGCGCCTACTTCACCGCCCGCTCCCTGTTCGTGACCCTGACCTTCGACCCGGCCGCGGTGGCCAACCCCCGTTGGCTCGCCGCCGCCGGTCCCCTGTGGGGGGTGGCCGGCTGCGCGCTGGCCGCCACCGGCCTCGCCGCCACCGGCCTGCCCACCGCCTTCCTGCTCGCGCCGCTGCTGGTCGGGCTGGCGCACCTCGCGGCGTTGGTACCGTGGGCGCAGGACGGCCGGCTGCTTCTGCGTGGCCCGCGGACCGCCGAACCGGAGGGCGCCCATGTCGCCTGAGCTGCTCGTCGCGCGGGGGGTCACCTACTCCTACCCGGAGTTCACCCTCGGCCCGGTCGACCTCGCCGCCGAGCCGGGCACGGTCCGCTGCATCATCGGCCCCAACGGCAGCGGCAAGACCACCCTGGTCAACCTGCTGCTCGGGCTGCAGAAGCCGACCGGCGGCGAGGTACGCCTCATGGGCGAGCCGCCGGTGGCCGACGGCCGCGACGTGTTCCGGTACGTCGGCTTCTGCCCGGACGGCGACGATCTCGTCCCGGAACTGTCCGCCGAGGAGCTGTGGGACGTCTGCGCCGTGCTCCACACCCGGTTCGGTGACTCCCGCGACGACCTGCTCACCAACGCCCGGGCGCTCGCCGACCGCCTGGAGTTCAACCCGCCGGCCCGGCCGATCGCCCAGTACAGCCACGGCATGCGCAAGAAGACGCAGCTGGTGGCCGCCCTGCTGCACCGGCCGAAGGTGGCGGTGTTCGACGAGCCCACCAACGGGCTGGACCCGATCGCCTCCTACCGGCTCGGCGAGCTGGTCCGCGACCTCGCCGCGCAGGGCACCGCCTTCCTCGTCACCAGCCACGACCTCGCGTGGGCCGAGCGGTTCTCCGACCGGGTGACCGTGCTGCGCGCCGGCCGGGTCGCCGCGAGCGGCGACACCTCGCGGGTCCTCGCCCGCTCGGCCGACGGCACCCTGCTGGACAGCTTCATGGACGCGCTGCGATGAACCGGCTCGTCACCGCCTCCCGCCCGGTCCTCGTCGGCTGGCTGGTGTTCCGGCGCTGGGCCGCCTCGGCCGGCATGCGCTCCGCCCCGTTCGCCGCCGTCATCGTCGTCCCCGCGGTCGTGGTCGGCGCGGCGCTGCTCGCGGCGGCGCTCGACCGCGAACCGGAGCCCCGCGGAGTGACGGTGGACATCTTCCTGCTCGCCGTCTGCCTGGTCGTCTTCTTCACCGCCTGGGGCTACGGCATCTTCGGCGCCCACGCCGGCGACGCCACCTTCCGCGAGTTCCGCCTGCTGCGCATACGCCCGGTCGGCACGGCCGCGCTGCGCGCCGGTGTACGTCTGCCGACCGCACTCGTCGGCGTCGTGCTCGCGGTGGCCCTGGCGCCCGCGGCGATCGTGGAGATCACCCGCTCGACCGGGTACGGGTGGCTGCACGCCGCGGTCACGCTCCTGCTGCTCGTGCTCTCCGGGACGAGCATGGGCCGGCTCAGCTACGCGGCGAGCGGTCGGATCAACCACCTGCTCCACTCGCCGGCGCTGCGGCTCACCGTCGCGTACCTGCTGTGCCTGGCCTGGGCGGTCGGCGGCATCGCGCTGTTCAGCTGGAGCCTCACCAGCACCCAGGGCGGCATGGAGTCGCTGTACCGGGTCGCGTTCCTGGTCTGGCCGCTGGCGGTGTGGCTGGTGCTGACCGCCTCCCCGTGGGCGTACGCCGCCGCCGGTGCGGTCACGCTCGCCCTCGTGCTGGTCGCCGCGCGGCGTCGGCCGCTCGGCACCGAGTCGCAGACCACCGCCCTCATCAGACACCCCTTCGACCCGGCCCGGCCGCTGTTCGCCGTCCGACTGCTGGTACGCCGGATGTGGCGCAACCCGCGGGGTCGGGAGTGGCTGCTCGTCGGGGCGTTCTTCAGCCTGATGTCGATCGCCGCGATCGGGTACGCGACGCTGGAGACCCCGATGCGGGTCGACCTGTGGGCGGTGCGGATGCTCGCCCTGCTCATCGGACTGTCCTTCGGGGTACTGGTCCGCGGCCTGTCGGAGCGTCACCGCCCGGTCGAGGCGCGGTGGCTCATCGGGCCGGCCGCGCACGTGCGGGCCGCCTTCGGTGCGGTGCTGCTGCTCGGCGTGCTGGTGACCGTGCCGGTGCACGTGGCGCTGTGGCTGGACGACCCGACCCCCGACCGGGTCGCCGTCCACGTCGCGACCCTGGTGCTGCAGGCCGCGGTCGCGGTGACCATGAGCTTCCTCGTCGTCCCGCGGCCCGGGTCCGGCGGCATGGAGTTCCTCGGCGTCATGGCGTACTTCGGGGTGAGCTTCGCCGTCGGGGCGGCGCTGGAGCAGGTGGAGGCCGCGCCGGTACGGGTCGCCGCCACCGTCGCCGTGGCGGTGCTGGGGCTGGCCGCCGCGGTGGTGGTCGAGTCCGGCCGGCGTTCCCGGGTCGGTCGCCCGGCGTACGCCGTCCCCGTGGTGTCAGGAAGGGAGTAGCGAGATGATCACCCGCGTGCTGACTCCGGTGGCCGTCGCGGTCATGCTCGGCCTGGCCACCACCATGGCCCTGTTCTTCGCGGCCGCCGCCAAGTCGACCGGGCCCGGGGAGGAGACGATCGCCCTCGGCCCGCTCACCTTCGTCCGCATCGTGCGTACCCAGCTGGAGAACGGTTCCGAGGTCAGCGCCACCCCGGGGCTGGGGCTGCTCGTGCTGTGGATGTTCCTGCTCGCCTACGGCATCCTCGTCGGGTGGCACCGCTACCGCACGGCGACGGCGAACTGAGTCGGTCCGGGTCGGCACGCCGTGGGGATGGACGGTCGAGCACGGCACCGGCCCCACCGCGGACCAGCTCGACGCATTCGCCGATGCACTCGTCGACATCCACGGCGTCGTCGCCGGCGACCACCGCGGCTGGACCGCGACCGTCACCGTCGACGCTCCCGGTCTCGACGCCGCCTACACGCGTGGCCTGACCGCGGTCCTCGAGCGCCCGCGCCGCCGGCGTCCCCGCCGAGCCGGTCACCCACCTGGAGGTGACCAGGGAGGATCTGCGCGACGCCGAGCCTCTACCACCGGGCGGCGATCGAACGGTTCGCCAGAGAAGTGGAGCGCAAGCCCGGCCGACCGGCGGCCCGCCCCGAGGCGGCCTGAACCGCCCGCCCGTCAGAGCGCGTAGCTGGCGATCAGCTGGCCGAGCCAGCGGATGTCGACCTTGCCCCTGAACTCGAACCGCACCCGGCCCAGCCCGCTGAACCAGAGCTCCAGCTCCGAGTCGAGGTCGAACGTGCCGGCGGTCTCGACCGAGAACGCCTGGACCTTCGCGTACGGCAGCGAGGTGAAGTCCTTCTTGCGGCCGGTGAGGCCCTGCGAGTTGATGGCGATCACCCGCTTGTTCGTGAACACCACCATGTCGCGCACCGTCTTGAAGGCGGCCAGCACCTGCTCGTCCTGGATGAGCAGCGGCGCGACCGCGTTGGCCCCCTCCTGGGTGGCGACGGGGCTCAGCTTGAAGACGGAGGCGTTCTGGAAGTCGATCACGGGCCCATGATAGGCGGCCGACGGCCACGATCGGCCGGTCGGTCAGCCGGCGTCCCGTGCCGACTCGGCGACGCGCTTCATGCCCTGCGCCTCCAGGGTCAGGTAGCGCTCGGTCAGACCCCGGTAGATGGGGGCGACGAGCCGTCCCAGCAGGCCCCCCATGTCGAGGGTGAGGGTCAGGCGGGAGCGGCCGTCGGCCGTCGCGTCGACCCGGTGACCGGCGACGATGGTCACCGCCCCCGAGTGCTGCCGGTACTCGAAGTAGGAGGGCGCCTCCCAGACGGTGACCTCCCACACGCCCTCCGGCAGCTTCGGCTGCTTGATCCGCACCCGGCTGCCGACGCCGAGCGGCGGCGGTGTCAACAGCTCGAGCGCGTCGACCGTCTCGATCCGCTGCGGCCACGCCTCCAGGTCGCTGAGCACCTCCCACACCCGCTGCGGATCGGCGTCGATGTCGACGGACTTCTCGAACCGCACGGGCGGTCACCCCCTTGATCGTCGGTCAGCCGGTGACCGGAGCATAGCAACGGCCTCGGACATCTCCACCGGCGGCCGCGGTCGGCCGCCGACCCGCCACCCGACTTGTAGGCTCGGCGCGTGGCCGAACTCACCCACGTGGACGAGACCGGCGCCGCCCGCATGGTCGACGTCTCCGGCAAGCCGCCGACCGTCCGCCGGGCGGTCGCCGCCGGTCGGGTGCGTACCACCCCCGAGGTGGTGGCGTTGCTGCGGGACGCCGCCCTGCCCAAGGGCGACGCGCTGGCGGTGGCCCGGGTGGCCGGGATCATGGGCGCCAAGCGCACCCCGGACCTCGTCCCGCTGTGCCACCCGATCGCCCTGCACTCGGTGAACGTCGACCTGGAGGTCGTCGACGACGGGATCGAGATCACGGCCACCGTCGGCACCGCCGACCGCACCGGGGTGGAGATGGAGGCGCTGACCGCGGTCGCCACCGCCGCGCTCACCCTGGTCGACATGATCAAGGCGGTCGACCCGGCCGCGGTGATCGACCGCATCCGGGTGCTGCGCAAGGAGGGCGGCAAGACCGGTCCGTGGGTACGCCCCGACGAGCCGACCGATGGAGAGGAGGTGCAGCCGTGACCGCCACCGCCCGGGTGATCGTCGCCTCCAACCGGGCGGCCGCCGGCGTGTACGAGGACACCGCCGGCCCGCTGCTGGTCGAGGGTCTGCGCGCCCTCGGGTTCGAGGTCGGCGACCCGGTCGTGGTGCCCGACGGTGAACCGGTCGCGGAAGCCCTTCGGGAGGCGGTCGCCGCTCGCGTGGACGTGGTGCTCACCAGCGGCGGCACCGGGATCAGCCCCACCGACCGCACCCCGGAGGCGACCCGGGCGGTGCTCGACTACGAGATCCCGGGCATCGCCGAGGCGCTGCGCGCCCACGGGGCGGCCAAGGTGCCGACCGCGGTGCTGTCCCGGGGCGTGGCCGGGGTCGCCGGCCGCACCCTGATCGTCAACCTGCCCGGGTCCGTGGGCGGGGCGCGCGACGGGCTCGCGGTGCTGGGACCGCTGCTCGGCCACGCGGTCGACCAGCTACGCGGTGGCGACCACCCGCAGCACGGTTAGCGCAGCGGGAGCCGAAGCCACCGGTCACGGCGTACCGTAGCCGCCCCCGCCCGGCGTCTCGACCACCAGCACGTCGCCCACGCCCACCTCGGTCGAGTCGGCGCCGGCCAACGGGGTCACCGAGCCGTCGGCCCGCTCCACCCAGTTGCGGCCCAGCGCACCCGGCGACCCGCCCGCCATCCCGTACGGCGGCACCCGCCGGTGCCCGGACAGCGTGCTGACGGTCATCGGCTCCCGGAACCGGATCCGCCGGACGGCCCCGTCACCGCCGCGCCACCGGCCGGCCCCGCCGCTGCCGCGCCGGATCGCGAAACTCTCCAGCAGCACCGGGAAGCGCCACTCCAGCACCTCCGGGTCCGTCAGCCGCGAGTTCGTCATGTGGGTCTGCACCACCGGCACCCCGTCGAACCCGTCGCCGGCACCCGAGCCGGAGCCGACCGTCTCGTAGTACTGGTAGCGGGCGTTGCCGAACGTGACGTTGTTCATCGTGCCGGAGCCCTCGGCCTGCACCCGCAGCGCCGCGTACAGCGCCCCGGTCACCGCCTGCGAGGTCTCCACGTTGCCGGCCACCACCGCCGCCGGGTACTCCGGCGACAGCATGGTGCGCGGCGGCACCACGATCCGCAGCGGCCGCAGACACCCGTCGTTGAGCGGAATGTCGTCCGCGACCAGGGTGCGGAACACGTACACCACCGCCGCGGTCGCCACCGACGTCGGCGCGTTGAAGTTCGTCGGCAGCTGCGGCGAGGTGCCGGTGAAGTCGATCGTCGCGCTGCGGGTCGCCCGGTCCACCGTCACCTTCACCCGGATCACCGCGCCGCTGTCCATCTCGTACGCGTACTCCCCGTCGGTCAGCGCGTCGATCACCCGGCGTACCGCCTCCTCGGCGTTGTCCTGCACGTGCCGCATGTACGCCCGGACCACGTCGAGCCCGAAGTGGTCGATCATCCGGCGTACCTCGGCGACCCCCTTCTCGTTGGCGGCGATCTGGGCGCGCAGATCCGCGAGGTTCGTCTCCGGCGCCCGCGACGGGTAGGGCGCCGAGGTGAGCAGCTCCCGGGTCTCCTCCTCCCGGAACCGGCCGTCGCGTACCAGCAGCCAGTTGTCGAACAGCACCCCTTCTTCGTGGACGTTGGTGCTGTGCGCCGGCATCGACCCGGGGGTGAGCCCGCCGATCTCCGCGTGGTGGCCGCGGGAGGCGACGTGGAACAGCAGCTCGCGGCCGTCCTCGTCGAACACCGGGGTGATCACGGTGACGTCGGGCAGGTGGGTGCCGCCGTGGTAGGGGTCGTTGACTGCGTACACGTCGCCCGGCCGGATGTCGCCGGCCCGCCGGCGCAGCACCTCCTTGACGCTGGCGCCCATCGACCCCAGGTGGACCGGCATGTGCGGGGCGTTGGCGATGAGGTTGCCGTCGGCGTCGAACAGGGCGCAGGAGAAGTCCAGCCGCTCCTTTATGTTCACCGACTGGGCGGTGGACTCCAACCGGGCGCCCAACTGCTCGGCGAGGTACCTGAACAGGTGGTTGAAGATCGCCAGCAACACCGGGTCGGCCTCGGTGCCGACCCGGGCGCCGGTGCGGGTGGCGACGTGGGTGAGCACCAGGTGCCCGTACGCGGTGACCTCCGCCCGCCAGCCGTCGTCGACCACGGTGGTGGCGTCCGGTTCGGCGACGATCGCCGGGCCGGTGACCTGTGCGCCCGGGGCGAGGTCGCCGCGCACGTACAGCGGCACCCGGCGCCACTGCCCGCCGGTCCACATCGGCACGTGCTCCCGCGAGGTCGGGGTCGACCGGTCCGTGTCCCGGCGGGCGAGCAGCTCCCGGTCGAGCACCGCCGGGCCGGGCGCCACCGCCTCCGCCGACACCGACTCCACCACCAGGGGACGGTCCATGAGGAACGAGTAGGTACGCCGGTAGGCCGCCTCGAACTCGCGGACCATCTCGTCCACCGACGCCAGCGTCACCGCAAGCGCGGTGTCGGTGCCCTCGTAGCGCAGGTGCGCCCGGCGCAGGACGCGGATCCCCTCCGGCGGCGCGTGCTGGGCCACCAGCTCGGCGCGCACCCGGTCGGCGAGCTCGTCGGCGACCTCGCGCACCCGCGGCATGGCGTCCTCGGTCAGCGCCACCTCCACCGAGCGCTCCCGCAGCGCGGTGACGTCCGCCAGGCCCATGCCGAGCGCCGACAGCACGCCGGCCATCGGCGGCACCAGCACCGTGCGGATGCCCAGCGCCTCGGCGACCGCGCAGGCGTGCTGGCCGCCCGCCCCGCCGAACGTGGTCAGCGCGTACCCCGTGATGTCGTGTCCTTTCTGCACGGAGATGCGCTTGACCGCGTTGGCCATGTTCTCCACCGCCACGCGCAGGAAGCCCTCGGCCACCTGCTCGGGCGTGCGGGTGTCCCCGGTGGCCGCGGCGATCTCGGTGGCCAGGGCGGCGAACCGTTTACGGACGACGTCGGCGTCGAGCGGCTGGTCGCCGGCCGGCCCGAACACGGCCGGGAAGTACGCCGGCTGGATGCGGCCCAGCATGACGTTGGCGGGGCCCCGGTCGGGCGCCGGGCCCGGGCCCCCCCCCCGACCCGGTACCGGGAACCGTCGAACCGCAGGATCGACCCGCCGCCGGCCGCCACCGTGTGGATGTCCAGCATCGGGGCGCGCAGCCGGACCCCGGCCACCTGTGCGCCGGGCACCCGCTCGTACTCGCCGGCGTAGTGGGACACGTCGGTCGAGGTGCCGCCCATGTCGAAGCCGATCACCTTGTCGAAGCCGGCGAGCCTCGACATCTGCACCATGCCGACCAGTCCGCCGGCCGGCCCGGACAGCACCGCGTCCTTGCCGCGGAACCGGCCGGCCTCCGCCAGGCCGCCGTTGGACTGCATGAACAGCAGCGGCACGTCCGGCAGCGCCTGCCGCACGCTCGCCACGTAGCGGCGCAGCACCGGCGACAGGTACGCGTCGACCACCGTGGTGTCGCCCCGCGGCACGATCCGCATCACCGGGCTCACCTCGCTGGACAGCGACACCTGCGGGAAGCCGATCCGGCGGGCGAGCTCGCCGATCGCCTGCTCGTGCGCCGGGTACAGGTGGCTGTGCAGGCACACCACCGCCACCGCGCGGATCCCGTCCGCGTACGCGCGGCGCAGCTCCACCTCCAAGGCCTCGAGGTCGGGTGAGCGCAGCACCGTGCCTTCGGCGGTGACCCGCTCGTCGACCTCGATCACCCGGGCGGCGAGCTGGTCGGGCAGGACGATGCAGCGGTCGAAGATCCGCGGCCGGTTCTGGTAGCCGATGCGCAGCGCGTCGCCGAACCCACGGGTGATCACCAGCGCGGTGGGCTCGCCGGTCCGCTCGAGCAGCGCGTTGGTCGCCACCGTGGTGCCCATCCGCACCGCCTCCACCAGGTCGGCGGTCGGCTCGGCGCGAAGCAGGGTGCGGATGGCGTGGACCGCCGCGTCGTCGTACCGGGCCGGGTCGACCGACAGCAGCTTGTGGGTGACCAGGGTGCCGTCGGGGCGGCGGGCCACCACGTCGGTGAACGTGCCACCCCGGTCGATCCAGAACTGCCAGCGCGCCACGGGTCGACCCTAGCGGTGCCGGGCCGTCCGGGTCGGCCTCAGGCGGACTGCCGCGCGACCGCCCGGTACCCGAGCGCCACCCGCCGTGACCGGGCCGCCGGCAGCGCCGGCTCCGCCCCCGGCCGCCACGGCAGCACCGCCAGCAGCAGGATCACCCCGAGGGCCAGCGAGTTTTCCGCCAGTACGCCCCACAGCCCGCTGTCGTAGTGCGAGCCCTCCGGCAGCCGGTGGTGCACCCACCACAACGGCGAGATGAGGAACAGCAGATAGGTGGCGGCGGCCGCGAGCGCCCAGCCGGCACCGGTCAGCCGCGGGCCGGAGGTCATGGCGCGCCCGGTCGCCCAGCGCCGCAGCGCCACGTCCCCCATGATGATCACCGCGGTGATGACGAACACCAGGTGGTGCGACCAGGAGATCGGGCTCAGCACCACCGCGGTCAACCCCACCAGGGTGAACGCGGCCAGCTCGTCACCCTCCCGGTGGGCGGAGACCGCCCGGGACAGCCCGAGCACCGCGCACACCGCGGCGAACGACAGCCACAGCAGTGTCGGCGCGTGGGTCTGGTCGTACAGCCGCGCGAGCAGCCCGGCCAGCGACTGGTTGGGGGTGAAGTCGGCCGCGCCGACCCGCTCGGTCTGCCACAGCACGTGGGTGAAGTAGGACAGCGACTCCCGCGGCGCCGCCACGGCCGCCGCCAGGGTCGCGGCGCCCGCGGTGCCGATCGCCGTGAACGCGGCCCGCCACTGCCGGGACACCAGCAGGTAGACGATGAACAGCCCCGGCGTCACCTTCACCGCGGTCGCCAGGCCGATCCCGACCCCCGCCCAGGAGCCGGACCACCACAGACGCCGCAGCGTGTCCGTCCACGAGCCGTCCCCGGCGCCGAAGGCGCGGGCGCTGACGGGCGCCGGAGCGGCGGCGGAGCGGGCGGCCCGGACCGCGCCCGCCCGCCAGCGCAGCGCGACCAGGTCGGCCAGGATGAGCCCGAACAGCAGCAGGTTGACCTGGCCGAACCCGATCGTCTCCCGCCCGGGCTCGAGCGCCAGCGCGAGCGGCACCGCCATGCCGAGCACGAGGCCCCGCGGCCACCCCAGCCGGTCGGCGATCGGGAACAGCAGCACCGCCAGCACCACGGTCAACGCCACCACCGACAGGACGGCGTTGACCCACCCGGCGGCGATCGCCGACATGCCGGCCATCGGCAGCATGACCACCGCGGCGAAGGGCGGATAGGTGAAGCCGAGGTTGGTGCCGGGCTGGATGAACTCGTACAGCGGGCCGCCGTCGAGCCACCAGGTGACCGCGCCGTGGTAGATCTTCACGTCGTAGAAGGTGTAGTTGCGGCCGAAGACCTTCACGGCCAGGGCCGCGACGACCACCGTCGCCAGCACGATCAGGGCCTGGACACGGGGACGCCGCCAGCGCGGAACCGGCTGACTGCCGGACTGCTCCTCCCGGTCCTCGGACACGGTCGCGGCCGGTGCCCGACCGAGCTCGGTGCTCATCGGTGAGCGGTCACCCCCGTGTGTCGATCCGACATGCGGCCGGGCGGGGGTCGACCCCGGCCCGGCCGGCGGTGGTTCCAGTGTTACCGCACCCAATGCGGTTCGTCATCCCTTATCGACCACGATAAGCACCGCGTACCACCGCTCACCGTACGGACCAGACTGCGGTGAGCCACGACACTGCGCGGGACCGCCGCCCGCCGGTGCCCTGTCACGGCCACTCGCCGTCGATCGGCTCGCTGCCGGAGGCGTCCGCCTCGGGCATCTGACCCCGACCGGGCATGCCTCCGCCCGGCATACCTTCGCCGGGCATGCCGGCCCCGCCGGTGGCCTCGCCGCCGCGTACCTCGCCCCGCCAGCCGCCGGTCTCGACACCGCGCTCCTCGATGAACCGGCGGAACCGCTCCAGGTCCCCGCGGACCTGGCGTTGGAGGATGCCGAACATGTCGGCCGCCTTCTCGGTGATGCCCTCCGGCTCGTACTCCATCCGGACGGTCACCCGGCTGCGGTCCTCCGCCAGCGGCTCGATCTCCACCGAGCCCGACTGCCGCATGCCGGACACGGTGTGCCAGGCGATCTTCCGGTCGGGGATCTGTTCGGTGATCTCCGCGTCGAACTCGCGGGTCACCCCGGCGACACTGGTGACCCAGTGCGTCCGGGTGTCGTCGATCTGGTGGACCTCCGTCACGCTTCCCATGAAGGCCGGGAAGTCCTCGAACTGGGTCCACTGGTTGTACGCGGTACGCGCCGGTACGCGTACCTCGACCGACTCGGTCACGGTCGTCGCCATGGCGAACCCCCACCTGTCGCGAACGGGAACACGCCCGGGTGGGCGTACCCGGTGCCGTGCTACCCGCCGCGGCGGCGGAGTATGCCGCCCGCTCCCGCGGCAACTGCGGCGAAGTTGTCGCCGAACGGCGGCCGGAGACGACAACTTCGCCGCAGTTGTCGAAGAAGGTCGACGCCGTGGTTGTCGACGGGGGCCGAAGAAGGTCAGGTGGGTTGGCTGCGCAGGTAGCGGCCGAAGTGCGGCACCGTGAACGCCACCGTGCCCCGCTCGCCGGAGTAGATGAGGCCCTTCTTGATGAGCGCGTCCCGGGCCGGGGACAGCGACGCCGGTCGCCGCCCGAGCAGCGCCGCCACCTCGGCCGTGCCGACCGCCCGGTCCACGTCGTCGCCGGTGTTCGGGTCCCGGGACAGGGTCGCCATGGCGCGCAGGTACTCCCGCTCGGCGGGGGTGGCCCGCTCGTAGCGGGAGCCGAAGAACCCCACCGCCAGTTCGGCCTCCGCCTCCGGCGCCGCCACCCGCACGTCGGCGGCGGTGATCGGCGAGCGCGGGGCGTGGTCCCAGGTCGCCTTGCCGTACGCCTGGACGAAGTACGGGTAGCCGCCGGAGACCTCGTACAGCACCTCCAGCGCCGCCGGCTCGTACTCCACCCCCTCCCGGGCGGCCGGGGCGGCCAGCGCCTGGTCGGCCGCGGACCGGTCGAGCCGGTCGATGCGCTGGTAGCGGAACAGCCGTTCGGAGTAGGACTTGGCGGCCGACAGCACCACCGGCAGGTGCGGCAGCCCGGCCCCGACCACGATCAGCGGCGCCCCGGACTGGGACAGCTCGTGGCAGGCCGCGCACAGCGCGGAGACGTCCTCGGCGGCCAGGTCCTGCATCTCGTCGATGAACAGGGCTATCCCGGTGCCCACGTCGGCGGCGAGTTCCGCGGCGTCCGACAGCAGCTCCACCAGGTCGATCTCGAGGTCCCCGGAGTCGGCCCGGCCGCGGACCGCCGGCGCGTCGATGCCGGGCTGCCAGCGGTCGCGCAGCTTCGCGTCCCGGGGCGCCGCCCGCAGCGCGAACGACTTGAGTACGCCGAGCACGTACTCGACCCGGTCCGGTGCCCGGTGCCGACCGGCCAGCTCCCGCACCGCCATGTGCAGCGCCGCCGACAGCGGCCGGCGCAGCGACTGGTCGGGCCGGGCCTCGATCTTGCCGGTGCCCCACAGCCGGGAGATGGCCTGCGACCGCAGGGCGTTGAGCAGCACGGTCTTGCCGACGCCACGCAGACCGGTGAGCACCATCGACCGCTCCGGGCGGCCGCGGGAGACCCGCTCCAGCACCACCTCGAACGCGGCCAGCTCGCGGTCACGCCCGGCGAGTTCCGGGGGACGCTGTCCGGCGCCGGGCGCGTACGGGTTCCGCACCGGGTCCATGGTCTGGCAATCTATCGGGCAATCTAGCCGGAACGGTAGACCGCGATAGAGGCGACTAGCGTGTCGTCCCGGTCCTCACCGGTCCTTCTCCACCGCCAGGCACAGCACGTAGCTGTAGCGCGCGTCGTCCTGCACCGAGAAGAAGTGGAACTGGTAGCCGGGCGTACCCTCGCAGGCCGCGACCGAGGCGGCCTCGTGGGCGTCGTCGCCGTCACTGATCGTCACCGGCAGCGGCTCGCGCGCCAGCACCCGGAAGACGCGTTTCCGCTCGTCGGTGTCGCAGCGCACGATCCGCATCACCGGTTCCTCGGCGGTGCCGTCGTTGACCAGGCAGTCCCCCGGCACCGCGTGGTCGGCGGCCAGGCCCAGGCGGTCCTCGAAGGCGGTGCCGGAGTCGCCGGGATCGCCCTCGCCGTCGCCCTGGTCGCCGCCCGGGTCGGGGCCGTCGGTGCCCGGCCCGGGGTCGACCTGCGGGGTCCCGGGGAAGCCGTCGCCGACCACCGCCTGGTCACCCTTGCCGTCGGCCGCCACCTGCTGTCCGGCCAGGTGGTAACCGAGCAGCGCCGCGGCCGCCACCCCGGTCAGCAGCAGCACCACCGACAGCACCGCCACCGCGGGGTTGCGGCGGCGCGGCGTGGGCGGCAGGTACGCGGTCTGTGGCAGCGGCCCGGCGAAAGCGGCCACCCCGACCGACGCCGACGATCCGTTGGACACCTGCGGTGCGACCGGCACCGGCGACCCACCGGTCACCTGGGGCGCGACCGGCTGCACCACCGTCCCCGCCTCGGCCCACGGATCCACCGCCGGCGGGTACGCGACGGGCGGAGGGCCCGCAAAGACCGGTGGAGCGGGTTCGACGGAACCCGCGGGGTCCGCGGGCTGGCCGGGCTGCGACATGGTGACCTCCCGCGTCTGGCCGTGACCCGCTCACGGTAACCGTTCCGCGGCCGCGTTTCAGAGCAGCCTTCGGGAAGCGGCGTCCCTGGCGTCCCTAGAGCAGTCGCGGCTGGACCGGCCGACGCCTCACCTGGCCCGGGTCGTCGAGCCGCTCGAACAGCCGGTGGTCGACCGCATCCAGCAGCGGGCTCGGCCGCCGCCGGTGGTGGCTGATGAACAGCCGCTGCTGCGCCCGGGTCATGCCGACGAACAGCAACCGCCGCTCCTCGGCGACCTCCTCCGGCTGCGGCTGCCGGCCGCCGAAGGTGAGCGGCAGCAGCCCCTCCTCCACACCGACCAGGAACACCACCGGGAACTCCAGGCCCTTGGAGGCGTGCATGGTCAGCAGGGTCACCGCCTCGGCCCGCGGATCCAGCGCGTCCACCTCGGTGCCGGAGGCCAGCGTGGACAGGAACAGGGCGAGGTCGTCGCCGCAGCGTTCGGCCAGCGGCCGCAGCAGGTCGGCGGCGGCGTACAGGTCCTCCGGCCGGACCGTCACCGCGTCGCCGTCCAGGGTGGGCTGGTCGTAGCGCTCGGCGAGCCGCGCCGCGGCCCGGCGTACCCGGGTCACCAGGTCCCCGTCGCGCGCGCCACTCTCCGCGAGCCGCAGCTCACGGGCGATCGCCGCCACCCCGGGCCGGTCCCGCAGCCGGTCGTGGGACCGCTTCTGGTACGGCACCCCGGCGCGACCGAGCGCCTCCATCAACGGCCCGGCCTGCGCGTCGGTGCGGTAGAGCACCGCGATGTCGGCGAACGAGTACTGCCCGGCGGTCCGCGGGTCGAGCCCGGCGTCCAGCGACCGGTGCGACACCCCACCGACGAGTTCGTCGATGGTACGCGCGACGAACCGCGCCTCGTCCGCGGTGGAGCTGGCCGCGTACCGGCCGATGAGCGGCGCGTCGGGCTCCAGTCGGGCCGGGTCGAGCCGGCGGCCGCGGACCAGGCTGTCCGGCGCCACCGCCTGCAGCGCCGCGGCGATCACCGGTGGCGAGGAGCGGTAGTTGCGGGTGAGCCGGACGGTCCGCGCCTCCGGGAAGTCCTCGGCGAACCGCAGGAAGTACCGCACGTCCGCGCCGCGGAACGAGTAGATCGCCTGGTCGGGGTCGCCGATGGCGTACAGGTTGCCGTCCGGCGGGGCGAGCAGCCGCAGCAGCGCGTACTGGTCGGCGTCGACGTCCTGGTACTCGTCGACGAAGATCCACTGCCACCGGGCGCGGTAGCGGTCGACCAGGTCCGGCCGGGCGCTGAGCACCGCGACCGGGGTGGAGACCAGTTCCTCGACGTCCACCAGGTCGGCGGCGCGCAGCAGCTTGCGGTAGCGCTCCGGGTCGTCGCCCGCCTCGGCCCGGGCCGCCTCCCGCTCCGCCTCGTCGGCCACCCGGAAGGCCGGCGACAGCCCGGCCGCCTCCGGGTGCTCGCGCAGGATCGCGAGGCCCAGCGAGTGGAACGTGCCCACGGTGACCGCCTCGGCGACCGGCCCCATCAGGGTGTGGAGTCGTTCGTGCAGCTCCTCGGCGGCCCGCCGGGTGAACGTGATGACCAGGCAGGTGCCCGGGTCCACCCCGAGTTCCGCGCACAGGTACGCCACCCGGTGGGTGAGGGTGCGGGTCTTGCCGGTGCCCGGACCGGCGACCACGAGCATCGGGCCGGCCGGTGCGGAGGCGGCCACCCGCTGCATCGCGTCCAGCCGGTCCAGCAGGCCGGTGCCGACCTCCTCCATGCCGACCAGCACCGGCTCCAGCGGCTGGTGTCCCGAGGGCGGTGGGGGCAGCGGTGGCTCCTCCCGGGTACGCGTGCGGCGGGACGCCCGGGAGCGGCCGGCGACCTTCCCGTCCGCGGCGGGCGCCTCCGCCCCGGCCGCGACCGCGGTGGCCGGCACCGGGGCCGCGCGACCCCGGCCGGTGGCCTGCCGCGGCACCGACGCCACCGGCGCCTCGAACAGGGCGGGTACGCCGGCGGCCGCCGGACCGTCCAGTTCGTGCGGCTCGAACAGCCGGATCACCCCGTACTGACCGTCGAACCCGGGGGTGCGGATGACCTGGCCGCGCCGCATCCGCGCGACCGCCTCCGCCAGCAGGTCACCCCCGACGGCCGAGATCTCCTCCACCGGCGTACGCATGAGGATCTCCAGCTCGGGGCCGAGCGTGGCGACGAGTTCCGACAGCCGGCCGTCCACCCGCCGGCTCTTCGGCCCCACGCGGAGGATCTCGCCCAGCACCTCCGCCAGCGGCACCAGGTGGGTGACCTGCTTGGCGTGCGGCGGCGGGGGCGCGTCCGCCGGTCGGTCGGCGAGCTCCTCCACCCGGGAGAGCACCCCGACGGTGAGCGGCTTGCCGCACTCGGGGCAGATGCCGCCGGCGGCCCGGGTCTGCGCCGGCTCCCAGCTGACCCCGCAGGCGCGGTGTCCGTCGGCGTGGTACTTGCCCTCCTCGGGGAAGAACTCGATCGTGCCGACCAGGCCGTCCCCGGTGCGCAGCGCGTCCCGGATCGCGTAGTAGTCCAGCGGCGTGGAGAAGAGCGTCGCCTCCCGCGCCAGCGCCGGCGGCGAGTGCGCGTCCGAACAGGAAATGAGGTGGTACGCGTCCAGACTGGACACCCGGTGGTTCATCGCCGGGTCGCTGGACAGCCCGGTCTCCACCGCGAAGACGTGGTCGGCGAGATCCGCGTAGCAGTCGGCGATCGCGTCGAACCCGGACTTCGATCCGAGCGCGGAGAACCACGGCGTCCAGATGTGCGCCGGCACCAGGTACGCGTCCTCGCTGGCCGTCAGGGT
>CAZSNW010000011.1:18960-22963 GCA_964608245.1 uncultured Micromonosporaceae bacterium | reverse complement strand
GCGCTGCACGACTGGGGGGTCGACTTCGCGGCCTGGTGCTCGTACAAGTACCTCAACGGCGGGCCGGGGGCGCTGGCCGGCGTGTTCGTGCACGAACGCCACCTGGGTCGCACCGACCTCACCCGGTTGGAGGGCTGGTGGAGCACCGAGGAGGCGACCCGGTTCGAGATGGCGCCGGTGAGCCGGCCGCCGGCCACCGCCGAGGCGTGGCAGATCTCCAACCCGCCGATCTTCTCCATGGGGCCGGTGCGCACCTCGCTGGAGATCTTCGACTCGGTGGGGATGCCGGCGCTGCGGGCCCGCAGCCTGCGGCTCACCGGCTACCTCGAACAGCTGCTGGACGAGCTGGGCGTCACCGTGATCACCCCGCGTGACCCGGAACGGCGCGGCGCGCAGCTGTCGGTGCGGGTGCCCGGCGGCGCCGCCGAGCTGGTGCGGCGGCTGCGCACGGAGCACGGGGTGGTGGCCGACGCGCGGGAGCCGGACGTGCTGCGGCTGGCGCCCGCGCCGCTGTACTCGACGTACCACGACTGCTGGCGGGCGGCTAAGGCCCTGCGGGAGCTGGGGGTGGGAGCATGAGCCGGACCGACGAGGTGGCGGTGATCGGTGCCGGGCTGGCCGGCTGTCTGCTCGCCTGCTACCTGGCCCGTCGCGGCATGACCGTGACCGTCTACGAGCGGCGCGAGGACCCGCGGGTCGGCACCCCGGAGCGGGGCCGCTCCATCAACCTCGCGCTGTCCCGCCGTGGCCTGGCGGCGCTGGAACCGCTGGGGCTCGCCGACGAGGTGCTCAAGCGGGCGCTGCCGATGCGCGGGCGGATGATCCACCCGGTGGAGGGCCCGCTGGACTTCCAGCCGTACAGCGCCGACGGGATGCGGGCGATCAACTCGATCAGCCGGGCCGCCCTCAACGAGGTGCTGCTCAACGCCGCCGAGCAGGCCGGCGCGACCGTCCGGTTCGGGCACCGCCTGGTCGGCCTGGAACCGACCACCGGGCGGATGCAGCTTGCGACCACCGACGGGATCCGGGAGGCGACCGCCGAGGTGGTCATCGGCGCGGACGGGGCCGGGTCGGCGGTCCGTGGCCAGCTGCTGGCGCACGGGCTCGTCAGCGAGCAGCTGGACTTCCTCGACTACGGCTACAAGGAGCTGACCATGCCGCCGCGGGACGGCGAGTTCGCGCTGGACCCGGGCGCGCTGCACATCTGGCCGCGCGGTCGCTCCATGATGATCGCCCTGCCGAACCCGGACAAGACCTTCACCTGCACCCTGTTCTGGCCCAACGGCGGCACCGAGTGCTTCGCCGCCCTCTCCAGCCCGGCAGCCGTCGAGCGGTACTTCGCCACCCACTACCCGGACGTGCCGCCGCTGATCCCCAACCTGGTCGAGGAGTACCAGCGCAACCCGGTCGGGCTGCTCGGCACGGTGCGGTGCGCGCCGTGGCAGGCGCTGGGTCGGGTCCTGCTCATCGGGGACGCGGCGCACGCCATGGTGCCGTTCTACGGGCAGGGGGCCAACTGCGCCTTCGAGGACGTGGCCGAGCTGGACCGGTGCCTGGAGGAGACCGGCTCGTGGGCGCGGGCGCTGCCGGAGCTGGAGCAGCGGCGGCGGGCGAACGCCGAGGCGATCCAACAGATGGCGCTGGAGAACTTCGTGGAGATGCGCGACAAGGTCGCCTCGCCGGTCTTCCGCGCCCGCAAGGAGCTCGAGCACGCGCTGGAGCGCGCGCTGCCCGGTCGGTTCGTCACCCGCTACGAGCTGGTGTCCTTCACCACCGTGCCGTACGCGCAGATCCGCGGGCGGGTACGCCGGCAGTGGCTGACCCTGGCCGGGACGGTCGGCGGGGTGGCGGCGCTCGGCGCGGCGGCCGCGGCGGCGCTGTGGCGGTGGCGCCGGTGAGCCGACCGTCGACCGGGACCGACGACGCGGTGGCGCGGGCCGCCGACGAGCTCGACGAGGCGTACCGCACCCGGCGGCCCTGCCCGCCGCTGCGCGACCGGGTGCTCCCGGTGGGGGACGTCGCCACCGCGTACCGGGTGCAGCAGACCATGGTGCGCCGGTGGGAGGAGCAGGGCCGGCGGCGGGTCGGTGCGAAGATCGGCCTGACCAGCCGGCAGGTGCAGCGGCAGCTGGGGGTGGACCGGCCCGACTACGGGATGCTGTTCGCCGACCTCGCGGTGCCCGACGGCGAACAGGTGCCCTCCGGCCGGCTGCTGCAGCCGCGGGTGGAGGCGGAGGTGGCCTTCGTGCTCGGTGCCGACCTGCCGCACGAGCACGTCACCGTGGTCGACGTCATCCGGGCCACCGAGTTCCTGCTGCCGGCGATCGAGGTGGCCGACTGCCGCATCGCCGGCTGGGACATCTCCATCGTGGACACGGTGGCGGACAACGCGGCCAGCGGGGCGTTCGTACTCGGCACCCGGCCGGTCCGGCTCGCCGACGTGGACCTGCGGACCTGTGGGATGGTGCTATCCCGCGACGGTCGGGAGGTGTCCACCGGGGCCGGGGCGGCGTGCCTGGGCAACCCGCTGCACGCGGTGGCGTGGCTGGCCGGCGCCCTGGCCGCGGCGGGCCGGCCGCTGCGCGCCGGTGACCTGGTGCTGTCCGGGGCGCTGGGGCCGATGGTGCCGGCGGCGCCGGGTGCCGCGTACGAGGCGCGGATCTCCGGGTTGGGGTCGGTGCGGATCCGGTTCGCGCCGGCGACGACCGCGGCGGTGCGGCCGTGACGACCGCACCGTGCCGGTGACCGCGACCCGCCCGGACCGCCTGCTCACCGGTCCGGTGCGACTGCTGCTCGCCGCCGTCTTCAGCGGGCTGACCAGCTTCTTCCTGCTGCTGTCGGTGGTCCCCGCCTACGCCGAGGCGGTCGGCGGTGGACGCGCCGGCGCCGGGGCCGCCACCGCCGCCCTGCTCGCCGGCTCGGTCACCAGCGAGCTGACGTCGATGCGGCTGGTGCACCGGTCCGGCTACCGCGCGGTGTTCGTCACCGGGTTGGTGGTGCTCGGCACCCCGCCGCTGGCGCTCGCGGCCACCTCCTGGCTGCCGGCGGTGCTCGCCGCCAACGTGGTCCGGGGCCTGGGGTTCGGCGCCGTGGTGGTGCTCGGGGCGGCGCTGACCGCCACTCTCGCCCCGGCCTCCCGGCGCGGGGAGGCCTTCGGGCTGCTCGGGATGGCGATCGGGGTGCCGGGGGTGGTGGCGCTGCCGGCCGGGGTGTACCTCGCCGACCGGATCGGGTACGCGCCGGTGTTCGTGCTCGGCGGCGCGGTGGCGCTGGCCGGGGTGGCCGCCGCCGCGTTCCTGCCCGCGCGCGTGGCGGACACCTCCGGCGCCGTGCCGGCGGTGGACGACCGGACCGGCCCGGGCGGGCCATCCGGTGGCCGGGTGGGTCCGTTGTGGGCGGTGCGCGTACCGGCGCTGCGCCGCACCGCGTTCGCGTTCTTCACCTCGGCCATGGTCGCCGGGGTGCTCGTCACGTTCCTGCCGCTGGTGGTCGGGGAGGCGCGCCGGGCGGCGGTGGCGGTGTTCGGCTACGCGGCGACCAGCGTGACCGCACGGTGGCTGGCCGGCCGGTGGCTGGACCGGCGCCGGCCGCGCGGGCTGCTGCCGGCGGCGCTGGTGCTGGTGGTCGTCGGGGTGCTGCTGCTGGTGCGTGCCGACGCCGACCCGGGGGCGGCGGTGGCCGGGGCGGTGCTGTTCGGCACCGGGTTCGGGACGGCGCAGGCGGCGAGCCTGGTGCTCATGTTCGGCCGGGTGCCCGCCGACCGGTACGGCGCGGTCAGCTCACTGTGGAACGCCTCCTACGACGCGGGCATGGGGCTGGGCGCGGCCGGGTTCGGGGTGCTGGCCGGCGCCCTCGGGTACCCGGTGGCGTTCGGGCTGCTGCTGGCCGCGCCGGTGGCCGGACTGGTCGTGCTGACACGGTGGCGGGGCGCCCCGCCCGGCGCGCCCCCCCCCCCGCCCAGACCCCACCACCCACCGGCGTGGCCGAACAAACACCCAGCCGG